>CAYLQB010000011.1:0-21577 GCA_964385745.1 uncultured Methanosarcinales archaeon | reverse complement strand
TTTTCGTTTCCTCAACAGTTACTGCTCCTGTAATTCCAACATATGGCTTCGCTTTCATGATAATAAGGAAAGAATAGATAAATTATAAAGCTTTCGTCCTCAGATTATATATTTTGATGTATCACTATATTTCTCTTGCTACTTAATGTAATCCCAAAAATTAAAAGTGTAATATTTTACTACTAAAATTCTATTTTTCATACCAATAAGAAAAATTTTTAAGTAGTAAGTTATTACATGATTATTACAGACCAAAAGAATCGTTACAGACCAAAATGTTTATAGTCAAGAAGGATAAAAACAGGACATACAGCTTGCCTACCAGGGAGATTAAACCAAAGCTTATGAAGGCAGTCAGCTCAGATTTAGCACTGAGTATCTTAAAGATTCTCTCAGAAAAACCGGGTTATGCCTTTGAGATTGCAAAGAAGCTAAAAATCAATGAGCAGAAGGTCTATTATCACATAAGAAACCTGGAAAAAGCGGGTTTCATAAGAGTAATCAAAAGAGAAGAAAAAGCAGGTGCGACAGCGAAGATTTATTCCACTGAAAAACCGAGTTTTTTCTTTAAGCTGAAGAACTTCGAAGAAGCACAGAGGATTATCCAGGTAAGAAGCGAATCTTCTTTTTTAAATGACTTTATAAAAGATGGAGAATTAGACGCAAAGATAATCGTTGGAAGTCCTGATCCTCATGGTCCTGAAAGAGCAAGAAGCAGGGATGGTTATTACGGAATTGATTTTGCACTTTTCATTGGAACCTTCCTTACATATGTTCCTGGTTTGAATGTTAAACTCGATACAGAAGTGAGAGAATCAGAGTTAAAAGAGAACTTAATCCTCATAGGCGGGCCTGTTATCAATAAAATAACTGAAAAAGTCAATGATAAACTTCCGGTAAAGTTCGTAAAGAACAATGGATGGAATGTCTACTCTGAACTATCAAAGAAGGAGTATGTTGAAGAAGAAATAGGCATTGTAGTCAAAGCAAAAAACCCCTTCAACAAGAACAAGAGGATCCTTGTTATTGCAGGAAAGAGATACTCTGGAACAAAAGCGGCAATTGTTTCTATGCTAAAATACTTCGATAAGGTAAAGAAAGGAAATAATTACAATAAAAAAATAACTGCAAAAATCGTCCGCGGTTTAGACCTCAACTCTGATGGAATAGTAGACGATGCTGAATTCTTAGAGTAGGAATACTCAATCTCCACCAATCTAATCTTTATCAATCTGATGCTCTATCTTCTTTAAGGATTCATCTAACCCAATAAAGAGATTATGAGCCGAGACCTCAGACCTAAACATTTCTCCCTTAATTATAACTCGCGCTTTTATCTCAAAGCTTCCCTTCCCTGTCTTTTTGTCGCCGTGAATCTGCTTTAAGTTTATAATCAATTTCTCAAAATCATTAAACGAGTCAGAGAACTTCCTCGCATAGGTTCCAACAACCTTCTTGACGATGCTCATGGTTCCACGGTCAAGTTCTTTAAAGCCAGACAATTCAATGACATCTCCAAGAGTCAATGTTTCATCTTCAGAATTATTATCAGACATAGTACCACCTCCTATAAGATTAACCAATATAGTTTGTTTCCTTCATAGAAGTTTGCTCGCTTTTATGTCTCGATGATATCTCCTTTATGCTCTTCTCGAATTTTCTTGCCTGTTTCTCAAGTTTCTTGATGTTTACTCCCAAATCCAGTTTTTTATTCAACAGGGCTACAAGTTCCTTGGCACTGTTGATTCCTAAAAACAAGGGGTGTCCATATGTTTCAGCCAGGAAACATACAGCATCACTCTTCTTTTTCTTAGACCAACCTAATAACATCCCTGCTGCTCCCATTATAGGACCAACCACACCGTAGAGTTTTTTCTTAACATTAAGTCCCTGTGTGAAATTATCTACAAACTTACTTGACCAACCGGTGCAATAGACCTTTGGTTTCACAGGTATTGTTGACAAGCCGATTCCACCGAGAGTTATTATTATTTTACCACCTAATTTTTGGAAGAGTTTGAACACCGCTTCTGTAAATTCATAGGAATCAACTTCTTCAGTAGGTTGAAAATCACCCGCCAAAAACAAAATATCTGTTGAATTTATTCTCCTATAATAAAGATAAACATGTGGCAGATCAATGAGATTATCATCCTTGACAAATACAGAGGCAGGCATGGTATTCGAGGAAAACTCATAAATCGGCTCTGCTTTCAATTCCTGGACAAGGAAATCAACAGCTATTTTGGCAACATTTCCAATACCTGGCAAACCCTCAATGAGAACAGGATTATGGAGTTTAACTCGTTTCTTCTTTTTTATCTCTGTAACAACCCAAGTCATTATAATAAGGGGTAAGTTAAAATAGTTTAAAAAACTATTGATAACAAAACAATCAATGTACATTCAGCATACAAATTTAATACATTAGATTTTTAAATTAGGTATATTTACTCAGTGATATGATTATACTTGGAATAGAATCAACTGCACACACTCTCGGAATCGGGATTATCAAAGTAGAGGAGGACAAGGAAGGTAAGACCAGAAAAAAGATTCTTGCCAATGTAAAGGATGCTTACACAACAGAACACGGTGGAATAATACCTGTAAAAGCTGCGGAGCATCACAAGAGAATAAAGGATGAACTGCTAAAAACTGCTTTAAAAGATGCAGGCATCAAGATTAAAGATATTGACGTTATCGCATTCTCGCAGGGTCCTGGGTTAGGCCCTTGTTTAAGAGTCGGCGCAAGGTTCGCAGCTAAGCTCTCATACGAAAATAAGACACCTATCGTAGGAGTCAATCACTGCATCGCCCACTTAGAAGTCGCCTCATTAGTAAGTGATGTTAAAGATCCTGTGCTACTCTATGTTTCAGGGGCGAACACTCAGGTAATCGCCTATGAATCAGGGAAATACAGGATTTTCGGGGAAACCCTTGACATGGGGGTTGGAAACTTCTTAGATGCATTTGCCCGTTCATTAGGGATTGGTTTCCCGGGAGGACCTGTTGTTTATAAGTTATCATTGAAGGGAAAGAGATTCGTTGAACTTCCTTATGTTGTGAAAGGTATGGATATAAGCGTCAGTGGTTTACTGACAAACTTAAAAGATAAAATAAAGAAAATAAGCGAGAAAAAAGTGGATTACACAGCAAATGATTTGTGCTTTTCTGTCCAGGAAACAGTATTCTCAATGCTTTTAGAAGTCACAGAGAGAGCCATATTTCACTGCAACAAAAAAGAAGTGGTCCTTGGAGGAGGAGTCGGCTGCAATAAACGGCTTCAAGAGATGGTAAGAATAATGGGGAAGGAAGATAAAATAAAAGTTTTCATACCTGACAATTCTCTCTTAACGGACAATGGTGTTATGATTGCCTGGCTCGGCTATAAGATGTTCTCGGCACATGCTTCAACGAAAATGAATAAGACAAATACAAAAGTAAAGATAAAAGAGAAGAATAAAAAGAAATTTATGGCAATACAAACAGAAGAAGAAGCATTAAACATAGGAATAAGACCTTACCAGAGGACAGATGAAGTTGATGTCTACTGGAAGTAAAATTGTTTCTGATTATTTCTTATTGTACATATCCTTAGCGGTGTTAGGTTTATAAACAGAAACCCTGTTTCCTACAGTATGTTCTCTATCCCTTGCTCCTTTGGCTTTAATCATCTCACTCTCAGCAAAAGCGAATGTTAGATTAGCAAGTCCCTTAAGAGTATCGTCTGATATTTTCTTATCCTTTCTTGTATGTAAATCCAGGTTCAAAAACTCTTTATATGCATCATCGAAATTACAAAGCCCCAAACTTAAACTTACAGTAAAGCCATCATACTTACCTTTGTAGGTCTCATAAAAACATTTCCTGATTCTCTCAGCTGTTTTTTTCGCAGCTTTCTCATCACCCTTAATAAGAACTAAAAATTCATCAGATGCTGCTCCTCTTCTGTACGCCCTATCTGATCTTCTGAGTTCAGATGAAAGAATCCCGGCGAGTCCTTGAAGAACCCTATCTCCCTCTTGATGACCTATATTATCATTTAGTTCTTTGAATCTATCAAGATCTATGAGGCCTAGGGTATAAGGTACTTTATACCTGAGATAATCACTCCATGCACCAGCAATATCTTTCTCGTAATGTCTTGTATTTGGAAGCCCTGTCAGATAATCCTTGTCAAGTTCTTCCTCTAACTCTTTAACCCTCCTTTCCAATTCTCTTATTTTTTCGTCTTTACTATCTGATTCTTTTGTCATAGGCAGGTGGAAGAATTTGAACTTTTTAAAACTTTCGTTTATTTGTTACTTAATAGTAATGATACTAAAATAAGGTTATCTCAGATGTGCGTCACAGGCCCTATACAAGACACTGTGTCTTATACATTTATTATATCACAGTCCTGTAGTTTTACATCTCATTAACTTCCTCAATTCCAAGTAAGTGGAGGAGTTTACCAAGCAGTTTCTCAAAGGACAGAACTATCAACAACCTTGCTTCCTGCAATTTCTTATCGTTGCATATAACCTTTCTCTTCTCATAGAAACCCGTGAATGAATCCGCCAAATCATAAGCATAGTTAGCGAGTATATGAGGAGCTTTCTTCTCAGCGGTCTTGTTAACAATATCTGCAAAGAGAAGCATCTTCTTGAACAACTCTTTTTCCTCATTAGAATTTACAAGAGAATAATCCACCTTATCTTTGTCCCTCAATATCTGCTCTTTGGTGTATCCTGATTTTTTTATTATTTTTTTAGCCCTGACAAGAGCATACTGTAAGTAAGGACCTGTCTGCCCATCAAATCTCAATGATGACTCCCAATCAAAAGTTATCTGCTTCAAAGGAGCAACCTTCAACTCTGAATAGCGGATTGCAGCAACTGCAATGCTTTCAGCTATCTTTTTATTGACATTATTATCATTCTTCTTCATAACATCAATAGCTCTTTTTGTACCCTCATCAAGCACAGAATCAGCAGGAACAATTCTGCCCTGACGAGTTGATAATTTTCCCTGCTTTAAACTTACAAACGCAAAATGAACAACTTCTAACTCATCATCTCTCTTTATTATGCCAAGAAGTTTCAGTATCTGCCTCAACATCTTGAACTCAACTTTATGGTCCTCTCCAAGAACAGTAATCATCTTATCCGCAAGATTCTTTTTCCAGGCATGGTATGCAATATCCCTAACTAAATAAACAGAGGTTCCATTTTTTCTCTGGAAGACGGCTCCACCAAACCTGCTTTTAAATCCATATTCTGACAAATCTAAAGCATGATTTCCCTCGACAATTTTGTATTGAGGTAATTTTTTGAGCTCTGCAATGTAATGCTGTGTTTGTCCGTTCTCAAGAAAGTTACTCTCAAAATCAAAACTGTCAAAACTTATACCAAACCTTTTGAGCGTTTTCTTTTGACCGTCCAAACAATAAGCAGCTGTATCTCGCATCTTATTAAGATAAGTTTTATCTCCTGATTCACACTCCTTCAGGATAAACTCAACTTCCTTAGCGGCATTCCTGTCTTCCTTTACAATCTTGTTGGCAGGAACATAGATAAACATCGTCTTAAAGTCAGGACTATCCTTGTATTCATCAAACTCTTTTATCAATTTAATATCTGGTTTGACATTTGCTTCCCTTGCCCAGGTTATTATTGCAACCTGCTTTCCAACATCATTAACATAAAAATGGGACTCAACATTGAAACCAAGTTCTTTATAAACCCTCACCAATGTATCCCCAATAAAAGAATTTCTTATTCTGCCAACATTAACAGGACCTGAGGGATTTATCGAAGTGTGTTCTATAAGGACTTTTACATTCTTGTTCTTCTTATCAGATACAGAAAAATTCTTTTTCAGCACATCCTGCAAAACAATCTCAGCCATAAACTCCGGTTTAATAAATATATTCACATAACCGCCGATAATAGAAATCTTTTCCACAAAAGTATGATTCTTGAAGCTGTCTGCGACTCTCTTAACAAGCTCTTCGACATTCAAATTAAGAAGAGAATTGAGAACGAGACAGTTAATAGTCAAATCTCCAAAATCTTTCTTTGGCTGAGTAATAATATTTTCTATAATATTCCTATTTGAAGACGCCTCTAACTTCTCAGCGAGTTTGTAGTCATTAAATTCTTTCTTGAGTCCTTGAAGTATATCATCAGTTATCTTTTTCATAAGAATATTACTCATACATCACAGAGAAGCATACATGATTAAAAAACTTTCTTTTTATATTAACTTCTTAAGCCAGAGCAATTATCAATAATGACTGAGCCCAGCCCAACGGAGTATTTGTATTGTAAGCATCTGAATTTGAGAGATAAAGTTCAGGAAGTTCAAGATTGGGTGTCATAACAGAGAAGGTTTTTCTCATATAATAAGCGTATTTTTCAGGATTGTGCAGTTTTTTGTAAATTATGGCCAGCCAGGGAAAGCCCATTGTCCATTCTGCTTCTCCATTAAGATAATAATAAGCGTCTCCCTTATATCTCATTACACCATGCTGTTTCACAAGTTTTGACTCGACGTTTCTCAATATTATTTCTGCTGTTTTATTATCAACAATATCATAAGGATAAATCAATGACAAAAGTGCAAGGTCAACCCCCTTTGTTTTTGACTCTCCTGGAAGCAGCTTCTTTAATGACTTTTCTCCCTTTTTAATCAGCCATTTAGGAACGTCAACAATCTTTGATATCTTTTTAAGCCCTGCAACACAAGCACCGACAGAACTGGCATGAACCTCTTCATTTTCTTCCCACATTCCATTATCCTTGTCATGCCAATACTCTATGCTTTCAAGATAATAAACTAATTTTTGTATTAAAATTTCATCATATTTGTTCCTCAAAACAGGCACTCCTTTAAGCTCTAAGTCCCCTATCTTAAAGAGCAGAGCTCCTATTGCATCATTCTGCTTGAAACCCCACTCCTCACTTATCTCAGACATATTTAGTGTATAAACAGGATGTATATAATCATACTTTGACTCCGGCTTTTTTCTTATAGCTCTGTTTATTTTCCATTCATATTTCTTCAATATATCCAATATTGCCCGGTATGTCTTTACTGCCTCTTTAAGTTTAAACTTTTCAACGCCTAATGCTTGATAGATATTATCCCTTATCCAGATTTTATTGTAGCCGGTCTTCTTAGATGGAGCTGCTGAGTAGAGATTCTCCTTCTGCTTTAATGATAATAACTTCTTCATAGATACAGTAACAAGATAATTTTTGTTTATAGGAGTAACTACATCAGGATATTTCCCGTCTGACTTATCCTTACTTAAGAGTAATGAATTCATAACCACTATTAAGTAGTATTTCTTTATAAATCTTTCTATATTTACTACTTGTAGGAGATGACATAAGCCCCTTTACCCAAATTTTTCCTTACGGTGAAAATTCGATTAATGCTACATGTTAATTTCAATTATTATTCAGCCCCTCAAACAACAATCTTTATATATCAACATCAAATTATAATAATCATGGGACGAGTTTATTTTCATAACAAAGAATTACTTAAACAAAAAATAAGAGAACTTAAATCTCAAGGTTTAGACAAATTACATGTAGTTTCTGATTTTGATAGGACACTTACTAAATGCTTTTTTGATGGTAAGAAAATTCTATCTCCAATCGCTTTAATCCGTGAAGGAGGATATCTTACAAAAGATTATCCTAAAAAAGCGTTTGCTTTATTTAATAAATATCACCCTATTGAAGTGGATGATTCTTTAGATTATAATTATAAATCTGCAAAAATGCAAGAGTGGTGGGAAGCTCATGAAAAATTACTTATTAAATCAGGAATGAATAAAAAAGTTATTGATGATATTTTAGTAAGATACCCTAGAATATTTAGAGAAGGAGTAGATTATTTTTTGGACTACTTGAATTCGCATAAGATTCCATTACTAATATTTTCATCAGGAGTAGGTAATTTTATCGAAGGATATCTAAAAAAACAAAATAAATTAACTTCAAATATTCATATTTTATCAAATACCTTTGTTTTTGATTCTAAAGGATACGCTACAGGATATAAAAATAAAATCATCCATGTGATGAATAAATCAGAGACTAAAATTGAAGATAAGAAATATAGAAATTTAGTTTCTCAAAGAAATAATGTAATTCTTCTAGGTGATTCCTTAGGAGATTTAGGAATGGTTAGTGATTTAAATACTAATTTAATTATAAAAATTGGATTCCTAAATGAGGATGTAGAGAATAAACTTGAATTATATAAATCTAAATTTGATGTTGTAATTACCAATGATGGTTCCATGAATTATGTAAATAAATTGTTGGATGAATTGAACGGGGTTGAAAAATAACTCTTCAGAGTTTTTTGGCTTTGTAAATGCTCAAAAACCAAAAAAGGCTTTTGGTACACAGGAAACTTCTCTTAATCGCATATGTTATGTCTAATTCCGCCGCCTCGCCGAGTTCTAATAGAAATCTTTTGAAATTTATTAAGCTGAACATCGACAGACTCATCAACTTTGCTATCTACTGATTTACTACCTTTTAATGACAATTTAATGGAAGAATCCTGTAAAAAAGAGAAAGAGATTTATAACAGTTGATGAGTATAGTGATTATGAATACACCTGAGAATAAGAATCCTCATCATACAAAAGTGCTCATTTACAGTGTCTTTAAGGAACACTGGACCAGAGAAATGATTAAATTGTATGAAGGAGAAGAATTAAGAAAGAATAAAATGCTAAGCACCAAAAGCAGCAGCAATTCAGGAGGTATGCACAGCACTCTTGAGGATTATGTTGAAGAAAGCAAAAGTAAGAGAAGCATACTTTTTCTTGATGGAGAAGTAACGAACATCACAAGAAACCAAATAAAAGAAAAGACCCTTATTCTTCCAACATCAAAAACGAGTGAGGGCGTACTGTCCAGTTTAACATTTATCGGAACAGAGAATTATTTTACTAAGATATCATTTAATCCAAGGATCGCCGAGATAAATCTCGAGCCGGTAGTAATAAATTTAAAATATCACCATACAAAATACTCAAGGGAGTACCTCTTAGATTATATTGAAAGTTTAGACAATATGATTATGGATGGCCTCAAAACAGCAGAGAGAGAACACAGCAAGGTCAGCATAGGCATTATATACAACCCCAACATTGGTGAGTATGAAGTCGGTTATATGAGGATAGAAGAAAAAGTCCCGTCACTGTCAGAGTATATCATAAGAAAGTATATATTTGAAACAGGAATAACAGGGAACAAGAAGAATTTTACAGGCAGAAAGAGCAGTCCAAAAAAAAGAAGAACAACCTCAAAGTCCTATAAGAAAATAAAAAAGGAAGAAGAGAGAAAACTGTTTTGATAAATAAAAACAGCTTCTAAAACATTATGAGCAAATGAATAGTATAGTTTAATAGAATATATCTGTTTTTGGATGATATTTAGAATAAAGTTCATTGATTTTATATTCTATATCTTCATTTTTAAGATTTCTGTGGAATGGCTTATGTATTGCCTGCGATATTATCTTTGCAACTTTAAGATATCTCTTATAATCTTCCTTTCCTTCATAAGCAGAGTAAATAGCAAATTCCAGGGAAGCCCTCATAAAACCTTTGGCGGTCTTTTTAGTAACGAATGGAAGGTGTATTTTATGCGTCATAAACTTAAGCTTCTCACTTTTTTCTTTATTAACATCTTCCTTTCGCATAGTTAGATAAATAATACTAACGAGATTATCAACACTTCCACTTGAAGAGGGAGGTCTTCCCTCTATCCTTACTTTACGCCCATTCGAAAGAAAAGCCACAAGAGAATGATTTTTATAATCAACAAAGAGTTTATACTTCTTCCCATCGCCTTTCTGACTTTCATTCATTTTATGACCCTGTACAATTGTATTATATAAAGTGTAAGTTAACTTATATTTAAAGTTTCTTATTGTTTACTACTCAAAAGAGAGTATAACATGATGATAAAGCAAGGTAACAGGTTCATATAGAAAGATTTATTATTTTAAGAGTTTATTTATTCAATATGCTGTGGAAACTTCCTCCAGGGGTCAAGGTTCTTGAAGCACTCGGCTGCATAGGAGACAGGAGAATTTTGGTGGACAAAGACAACAAGAACAAAGCAGTTGTGAAATCATCAAATCTCGACAAAACTTATAGAGTGTCTTATTATCCTGAAAAGAAAAAATTCTTCAGCGACGATAACGCTTCAAAGTTTCATCATTACATCGGCTATCCTGTTATCGCTTTGCTTATGCTGAATGGGATATTAGATTACAACAAAAAGATTGCAGAAGCGCTTAAGGGTATTAAATGGAATGAACTAAACAGGAAGTTTAAGAGGGACTATCAAAAGACAGAGGCCTACGCTCTGAAAATCTGCAACGAGCGGGGCATAAGTGCTGATGAGCTTAACAATGAGGTCGACAGAATACTTGACGACTTAAAGAAATTAAAGCTTGAAATTTGAACAGGAGAGCAGAGTAATTAGAAAGATTTAAAATAATTAAAGAGCATATTGCAAATAGGAGATTGAAATGACATTAGAGGAAAATAAAAAACTCCAGAACATAATCAAGAAGCAGGAAGAGCAGATTTCTGATTTGAAAAAACAGATAGAGCATCTCAAAAAATCCTTCTCAGCAGATATAGAGGCACGTGAGAAGATGATAGAGGAGATAAAAAGAAATAATGACCTGTTGCTGAAAACAGCTTTGAAGCAGTCAGAGAAGAATGAGGAGCTAAAGAGCTTGATTGCAAAGCTGAGGAAAACGAATAAATGAAGAAGATAATCAGACCTTATGAGTTCTTAGGTGTAATCTTAATGAATTCAATATGTCCTATGCACAAAATAACCAATATTATAAGAATTATATAACTAAAATTAATATTCTCATAAATTACCCCTCCTGTATGAGTGGAAAATCACAACCTGGCATTGATTTAGATAAGTCAAATATTAAAGGGGTTATCATCGATGCAGGCGGAGTTATCCTTAACATAGAGAACATAAAGTCAAAAACAAAGACCTATTTTAAAGAACTCTTCCCCTATCTTGATTACTTTAATTACTTGAAAAGATTGAGAAAATACAAGGACAAAGCACAGACAATAAGGGATTATTCTATGAAAGATGCTGTTTTTGACACATTCGCATCATACAAAAGAGAGGGCATTTACCTTGATAATGAAAAAATCAAAAAATTCTATGAGTTAACAAGCAACATAAAACCAGACCTAAATCCATATGCTTTACCTCTTCTCAAAGAATTCAAGAAGAAAAATCTTACCACCTGCTTACTTTCGGACACTTCATACAATAGAGAAGAAGCTAAAAAGTTTTTCAACACTCTCGATGAACACCTTTTAAATTATCTTGATTGTATAATTCTATCAAAAGAAATCGGCTTTAAAAAACCAAGCAAGGAGATCCTCGATTACACGATAAGCAAGGTTAAGATAAAACCTGCTAATCTTATCTTCATTACAGACGCCCTGGATGAGGTGATAGGAACGAAGAAATATGGATTTGGACTTGTCGTCAGTGTATATTCAGACAAAGAAGATAAGAACAGCAGAAGCACAGAAAAATACGCGGATTATAGGATTAACAGATTGGAAGAAATAATCAGGATAATGAGAAGCAAGTAAAGAGTTGCTCTTCGTGAAGAAGAAATCAGAATATGAAGGAAACAGTGACGGTTGAAGTATGAGGGATAACAATCCCAGTGTTATAATGAAGAGGTAAACAAGATATGCACTCTTGTTGAATAGCCAAGAAACTGACTTTGGCTTTATGAAGGAAAAGAATTTCTTATTGATTTTTCTTGATTTCTCAGCCAGGGGGTTGCCATCTATTTCTCCAACAAAGCCATATTTAATAATCGAATGGATTAAGGGATTTATGTTTAACTTTCCATACTTCTTACTTACTTCGCCCTCAACCTCTCCAACATTGAGGCCTTTCTCAAAGAGCTTAATTATATTATAAGCCACACTATTTACCTAACATATAATGCCTCCTCCTTATTCCCAACAATATAACTGTTACCCTCCTTAACAACTGAGAGTTTCTTAATCTTCATCCTGCTCCTTTTTGTATATAATTTTTTCATAGTCCATACCTAATGTGCATTTAGTTAGTCCTCTCCCATATCAAGGGATTAATGATTCATTTATCTCTTCCCTGTTTCCATAGCAAGTTTAAGCTCAATGAGATTCAACGTTATAACTATCAAGACAGACAACCTGCTCAAAAGCAGCACATCATATTTTGTTGAATTAAGTTTGAGAGTGTTTATCCTATCAAAAAGTTTTCTTCTAAGTGTATAGGCCTCAATTATCTTTTCCTGATTGAAAGAATAGAATATTTCATAGGTCATCCTGACAAGTTTGTTTATATCTTCAAATACTTTTAATGACTCCCTGCCTATCTTTTTCTTATTCTTCAAAACTTCCAATGTTGAGAACGTGTAGACATCGCTTATCTCTTCCAACTCCGCGATATAATGATAGAGGATGGCGGTTTCCTTATAGTCCTTATAACCGTACTTGTTCAGCAATCTTAAACAGTAAGAGACGAACTTATCGATTGTGTCATGCCTGAAAGTTATATTCTTCTCTTTCAGGTTTTTGATTGAATCAAAACTTTCAGAACCCATATCAAGTATCAACAAGAAAATCCTTCTAAGGATAGTATCGAACTCCTTCTCGCTCGGCTGGGTCACTTCCTTTATAACGCAGAAATTATTACCCTGACTAATTATTTCCACACCGATTAATTCGTTTACTCTTTCTCTTATTACAGAAAAGACATCAACCTCTCCCCCTCCTTTCAAATCCTTTGTTCTGGTATTGTCAAAGAGTATTTTTATTTCATCATATCCTGCCTTATAAACACCATCCAAGAGTAATTTTATCATCTTTTTAGGCATTCCGCTGATGTCAAATTCTCTGCTCTCATGAGAAATAGATTTGTCTGTTCCAATCTTTAAAGAACTACCTTCTTCCTCAATATCAATCTCTTCTCCTTTTTTGAGATTATACTTGTCAACCCACTTCTTTGGCAGGGAAACAACGAGTGTTTTCCCAGCGAGTTGTATGAGTTTTCTTTTCATGATTATTTCTCCAAACAATTAACCAGAAAAACAAATAGGTATATAAATCTTTCTATTTATATAATTATATAATTATATATATAATATATCCCAAATTTATATATGTTTCTTTTCCTTTTTAGCTATTATTACGAAAAATCAGTAAAAAATTAAAATAAATGAAGGTGAAATTATGAAAATAATAAAAAAGGACCTGATACTTTTCAGCGAGTTAAGGAGAAATGCAAGGGAAAGTTTAACAAGGTTAAGCCGAAGAACGAGAATTCCTGTTTCAACACTTCACGACAGATTGAAACTGCACACTGGCTCTTTAATAAAGAAGAACTGTGCTTTAATCGACTTCTCAAAACTCGGGTTCTCAACAAGAGCAACTGTTCTTTTAAAAGTCAACCCGCAGAAGCGGAAGGAATTAATGGAATACCTGATAAAAAACAAGAATGTAAACACCCTGTTGAGAGTAAACAATGATTATGATTTTATGGTTGAACTAATATTTAAGAACCTAAAAGAGTCAGAGGATTTCATAGATAACCTTGAAGAAAACTATGATATAACAGATAAGAAAACATGCTACATTGTTGATGAAATAAAGAGGGAGGACTTTATGAGTGATCCGCAACTCGTTGACCTGCTTGTGAGCAATCCCTCAAACACATCAAACTAAATCAATCAGTCATTGAGGCAGCAGATGTTTTCGCAATAATTACGATTTCTTCTCATTAAGATATTTAAAAAGTTAAGTCCTTTTTCTCAGTATGAACAAAAACACAATTTTAGTACTGGAAGAGTTGAGGAAAAACTCCAGATTCAACATTAGAGCAATATCAAAGAGGACAAAACTCTCTGTCTCAACAGTGAAATCGAAGATAAAAGAACTTGAAGACAACAAAATAATAAAGAAATACACCTCATTGATAGATTTTTCAGGCATAAACCTTTTGCAGACAATATTTTTCATGGACGCAGACAACAACCTGCTCAACGAGTTGAAGAATACTAAAAAGTATCCCTTTATCAATAATATGATTAAAATAAGCAATGATTATAATTTACTCGTCGAGTGTGTTTTCCCAAAGATAAACGACTACTTAAGATTCAAGGAAAAATTAAAATCAAAAAACATAAAGTTCAATGAATACTTTGTAATTCAGGACTTAACCAGAGAATCTTTCAGGATAAACAAAGACAGCAAAAGGAGAGCATCATGTTGATAAATGAAGAAAAACTCGCAAAGCTTTCTTTCATAATGGTCCTGTGCGGTTTATTCTTTCTACTCTTAATATATAATTCTGTAAAGCCGGATAATTATTCTGCTGTGAAGAGATTGAGTTCGTACAAACAAACATATGATGGAAATTCAAATGAAAAAGTAAGATTAGAAGGCAGGGTTGTGAAAATCACCAACGCAGGGATGTATCAAAAACAGGGGGCTAATCATAACAACAAAGACAAAATCATAATCTCTATTTCACAGAACATAACTCTTATCTTAAACAATCAGCAAAGCGAAGGATTAAGCGAGGAGGAAACTAAAGACCTGATAAACAAAACAATAATTGCAGATGGTTCTTTCCTCGGAAAGAATTTCATGACTGACACAATAAGAGTTGTTGGGAGGAATCCTCCTTAATGGTTTTGCTCTATAAAGTATTTGTTACTCTTAAATTTCTAGTAAAAGTTTTAAACAAAAAACTACACAGCAGGACTATGCTTTCGAAAATAGATGATTTCAATTTAAGGGACGCTTTAGAACATGAAATGGAGATTAATCACAGGATAAGGGAACTTGCAAGAAATTACATTAAAAAAGACAGGACTAAAAAGAAGAGCATATTACTCTTAAATTACGAGAAGAACTTCAATGAATTAAAGAAGGAAATATTAAAACACAAAAGTCAGAGTGTGGCCTTCTTAATAATTGCAAAGAAATATGTTGAAGAACTCAACAGGTTGAAGAACAGAATAGATGAAAAAACAAAACTGCTTAAAATTGAGATATTAATTCTCAAGGCGGTCTTAAAAATATTTGACAATAAAGAATTCAAAAGCATAAAAGAACATAAGGAAACACTGGATTTAACCAGCGACGTATTAAACAGCACAATTATGAAGATTGACTCTTACGAAGAATTAAAGTGGAGGATTGAAAGTTTCATAAGAATCATAATAAACAATATAAAAGAACCAACAGAGGGTATGTTAAGTATTATTGAAGAACAGAGGAGATTTCTGGATGCAGATAACAGTTCATTATTGAAAGAGACCATAAACGACGAGGTAAGAAACAATGCAAAATTAATAATTGGAATCTCAAAGATTTCTTCTATGAGAAAGAAGGGCCTGACCCTAAGGAGAGAGATAAGGAGAAGAACATTAATCTTTGACCGGGACTTCTTAAAGATTCTGGCGTTGCTCGATAGAAGCGAGAGACATGAGATTGTATCAAAAATAATAATAGATTCTTTCAAAAAAATAATCACTGAGAAAAAAGAAAGAAGAGAAAAAATAGCGGATGAAATAATAAAACAGCTGAACAAGAGAAACCTGAATAAGATAAGCATATAAATTGATTAATAGGATATTTAAGTCAACATCTGATTTAACAATTAAGTAAGCAATGCAGTAAAACAAATTCTTGAGTTACAAAAAATAGTTAAAATAACACAACACAGACAAGCTTATAAATAGATAATAAACAAGTGTTTAAACATAAAAAGATGAAAATAAAAAGTATCACATTAAGATAAATAAAGAGTAAATACAGGAGTAAATAATAAATAAGGAGACAAATAAAAAAGGATAGTAAGCAGATAAATAAGAACAACGAATAAAGAGATAAATAACATTGAGAGGAAAAGATGATACATTTAAATATTGAAAATTTTAGCGATGAAGTGCTTGACAGCACAGTACCTGTTATTATTGACTTTTGGGCAGAATGGTGCAACCCCTGCAAGATGATGGCTCCTGTCTATGAGGAATTAGAGAAAGAATATAAAGGAAAGTTGAAGTTCTGCAAACTCAACACACAAGAAGAAATGTTGATAGCACAGCAATATTCTGTCCAAAGCATACCGACACTTATGATTTTTTACAAAGGAAAAATAATAGGGAGATTCATTGGGTTTCTTGAAAAACCATACTTAAAAAAAATAGTAGATGATACCCTCAAAAAGATAAAATAATCGAATACAACAAGCACAGGCAATGCTGAACAAAACGAAAAGATTAAAATACAAGAATGAATCATATATAAGTATGGTAAACACACGAAGGCATATTATTAAGAGGCGAAGTGTTAAACTGAGGAGCATCAGAGAGCTTAAAGGAAAACTAAAAGGTAAAAAAGTTCTCTTAAGAACAGATTACAATATCCCTTTAAAATACGGGAAGAAAACAATCATTGTGGATAATTACAGAATTAAGGCATCTCTCGAAACAATAAGGTTTCTGCTAAAAGAAAAAGCAAAGATAATTATTATTTCTCACCTTGGAAGACCAAAAGGCAGAGAAAAATGTCTTAGTTTGGAGCCAACGGCAAGGGAGCTGTCAAAACTCCTGAGGAAGAAAGTTTATTTTTACGGCGACTGCATCGGCAATGACTTAACTGAAAAGATTGAATGCATGAAAAACAAAGATATACTCGTTCTTGAAAACTTAAGATTTCACAGAGAGGAAGAAAAGAACGACACCAAATTCGCAAAGGAAATCGCAAGGAGATTTGATTTATTCGTGTTTGATGCCTTCTCTGTTTCCCATAGAAAACATGCATCTGTCATTTCTATTCCGAAATTTCTGAAAACATACTCCGGCTTTCTGTTTGAGAGAGAAGTTAAAGAACTCTCGAGTGCGATGAATCCCAGAAAACCATTTATCGTGCTTTTAGGTGGATTAAAAATTTCAACAAAGATAGGTCTAATTAAGAATTTCATAAAAAAATCAGATTACATACTTATAGGAGGTGCAATGATGTTTACATTCATAAAAGCAATAGACCGCCATGCTTCAATTGGGAAGTCAGTGTATAAAAAAGATGAGATAAAAATTGCAGAGAGAATACTAAAAATAGCAGGAAAGAAAATAGTCCTGCCAGGCGATGCATTCATAGCAAAAAATACATCAAGCAGGAAAAAGAAAATTTCAAAGTCAGACAAAATTCCCAACAGCTACATCGGGCTTGACATAGGAACAAAATCGGTTTCTTCATTCGAAGATAAGCTAAGCAAGGCAAAGACAATATTATGGAATGGACCTCTCGGATACTATGAAAATAAAACTTTTAAGGAATCAACAGACAAAATTGCAAGGTTCATCGCAAGATTAAAATCAAAAAATGTTAGAACTATCGCATGCGGTGGAGACACCCTTGCTGTAATAAATGAATTACACCTCAGAAAAAGATTCGCCTTTGTCTCAACAGGAGGAGGAGCGGCACTCTCATTCTTGTCAGGAGAAGAACTTCCTGTCATGAGATTTCTCAGGAAGAGATAAAACATAAAGAAAAAACAGGTATAAAATTAAAATTTAACAATGAAATAATTCAGTAACCTTTCTCATTTATAATAAGCTTTTTATACTCAACCAGAGACCTGCTCTCTTCTGCAATGCATAATCTAAAAATTGTGCAATGTTATAGGTACTATTTTAAAGTAGAAATAGAATAATATTGTAATTATTTAATAATAGTTAATAACAGAAAATTTTATAAAGCTTGAGTTATTTCATTTAATAAACATAAAGGGTGGGACATTGAACAAACCGGATGAAGACAATGAAGCGATAAAGAGAATAGAATACAACACTCTAAAATCATTCAGTGCAGTTAAGAAGGACATCTTATCACTAAAGGATAAACTTGAAAAGTCAAAGCGCGACTTAGAGGGAGAATTCTCAAAAGGAATAAACTCAGAAGAAAAAACAAGGAGCAGAGAGCTTGAAAAGGTTAAAAATAAGATAAACAACATAAACAGTAAGATAAGAGATATTGACAGGATAAATGAAAAACTCTCAAACATTGAGGATGTCCTTTCAGAATACAAAGATTTGGGCAACAAAATCAATATTATAAATCAAAGATTAACAGAGCGGTTAAATTCTCTAAAAAAGAACTTTGTGAAAAATCAGGATTTCAATGATAACAACACCGCCATAGAGGAGGAGTTTGAAAGTATAAACCGGGAAATTGATGAGTTAAAGAAGAACAACAGAAAACTAAACTTATACAATGAGAAGATAAAGGGGCTGACGAAGAATATCTCATCAATTGAAAAGAAGAGTATCCTAAAGAAAGAACTCACAGCAAAACTCGCAGGCATCAACAGGAGAATCGATTTATTATCAGATAAACTAAAGGAAACGACAGATGTCTTTGTTGAAGAGATTGCAAAATTGAATTATAACAATGTCAAAAAGAAAGAGCTGAACAAAGAAGTGAAGTTTATCAAGGAAGAGCTCAATAGTGTAAATAAAGAATTAGATTCAATAAGAGAAAGAACAGTTGATAAGTCAAGCGCAAGTAGGGATAGAGCAACATCGAGGAGAGAAAGAAAACTACTAAACTCACAACTTAATATTGCTCTGGTTAAACTTGACAAATCGAACCAAGAAATCAAAAGATTGGATAATAAGATAAATACTGAATCAGAGTTAAGAGATGCAAAATTAAGGAGGTTGGAGCAGAAATTAGCATATTTGAACAGAAAACTGAACAATGCATACTCAACAATAAACGAACTCTCAAATGTCAAGGTGAAAAGGCAGAGAGAGATTACCTACAAAAATAGAAAAACACCACCTAAAAAACCATCAAAAAAATATTATCTAATATTATTAGTTCTATTGATAGGTGTGGTTGGATTATTTGCTTTCTTTAACTTTCCAAAATTATTCTCTCATGTTCCAGTTATTAACAACTTAACCAATATGACGCAGGGATCTCAATTTAATTACACAAAAAATGCTACAATTGTTCCTGTAAATCCTGTCCAAAACGAGACGAAAAAAAATATAAGCAATGCAAATAACAATACAAACATAAGTGCAAATGTCAGTGAAGAGAATAAATCTGTGACAAATAAAACTATTGAAAAGAGAAAGGGTTTTCTCGAATGGATAAAAGACCTGTTTAGAATAAACAAGAATCCAACAAATACAAGCAATACAGGTATCACACAAGGTGCTAATGTAAGCAATATGAACAATATAACCAACAAGACAAAGAGGAATATTACAATTAATAATACGAAAGAGAATATCACGATAAATAATACAGGAAAGAATATCAGCAATGTAGCAAAAGAGCAGAATGCCAGCAATATTCCAAAAGAAGAAAACATTAACAAGAACTTAAGCGAAGAGGAATTAAAAAAGAAAACAGACGATTGTATTTTAGAATACGAATGTAAGAAGATTAACAATGATACTTATCTCTTCAACTGTTACTATGACATGAACGAAGGCAAATGCAGGTGCTATCAGGGAAATTTTGAGAAGTGCAACATAGAGAAGCTTGCTAAACTACAGTCAGAAAGAAAACCCTGGCTCAAAAAAGCAGTAGATTACACTAGCAATTTCTTATCAAAGGCAGGAGCGAAGATTGCAAAATGGACAAACCAGACAGTTGACTTTGTCCTGCTGTATAAAGGATACACAATAACCGGCTTAGTGCTCTTACTAATCCTGTTGATAATTCTGTATGACGCTGGTGCAGTTAAGAGTTTGATTATCAATTTCTTTACAAGAGAGAAAAAGACAAGGAAGAAGAGGAAAGGATAATCCATCTTCAAAAACTGCATAGTCCACTGATGAAGCCAACAGTCACTTAACATAGGAGGTTCATAAGTAATGTGAGCCGTAGAGAGTATTCAGATGCATTCACTTTTTCTTTTGCTTATCTTTATGCTTCACTATCGGATAAGGGTCGTAAGTACCCCACCAGAATTGACAATTGTCACACCAGTAACCCCAGACACCTAATTTTCTGACAGACATCATAGAACCACATTTCGGGCACAATTTGGGCACAAAAGTAACCTCTGTATTTTCAAGTTCTTTGTTCTTTCTCTTTATCTCCTCGATTTTTTCCTCGGAGAATTCTTCTTTCCTGATAATTGGTTTTTTCTTGTGTCTTCTAAAAATACCCATAAGATTACCTCCAAAGATTAAAAGTAATTGTGATTTAATCGTACTCTCTCCAAACATAACCGCACTTAGTGCATTTCAAAAATTTTGTCTCTGCCTCATCACCAGCTCTTGTTTGAACAGTCCAATAATAGGCCTCATCGTTTCCGCACTTTGGACACTTTGCTTTTGTCTTCGGAAGGACATTAACCTCTTTATGAACAACTTCAATCCCCTTCGTTTTCTCTGTTTTCTCTGAAAAGCCGACTTTACCATTGAAAGGCATCTCATAACCACAATTAGTGCAGACCAAAACAATCCTCCCATCCTTCTTTTTGGGAATCATTATCGAACCGCATTTAGGACAAAAATTCATTTATCTCACCAGGTGCAATGTTTTTAAAAAATTGACAAACCAGATTTTAATATAACCTAAATAAGGAATCCTAAACCAGGCAACGCCTAATACATCATCCTGACTTGTCTGTAATTCAGAGTAAAATGAGAAAGGATTATGATCCCCTTTTGTCTGAAAATAATACCTCTTCGTATTAGTATTATAAACCTTCTTTATAACTCTGTGGATAATTGGCTCTGCCTTGTCCATGTTAAAAACAATAACATCACCAATTTTTATATCCTCCGGTTTTTTGCCCCGAAGAACTATTAAATCACCCTTGTTAAAACCATTGTGCAATGGAAAATCCAAAAAATCCTTTTCAGTGATATTGTATTTTGCATAAAAATCCACCTGCCTGCATACCCCATTGCCGCAATCAGCAGGCGAACCAAACCACCATGAACTAAAATTACCGTTGTGCTCCATACTTCCTGAGGTTACAGCAACAATAGGATACTGGGTTCCAAAGAGTAGACCTATTGCAGGATAGAAGAGAAACTTAACGATTATAAAAGCGATAAATATATCTAAAATCCAACTCCATACAGAATTGCTGTTCCATAAAAAGGACCATATCTGTTTTGTGCTCATAAGTGCGAAAGGACTCACTATGCTTAAAAAGTTTTTGGTATTACTCAAGAAAGTACAAAATTTAGGAGAGCATAAGATAAAATTAATAATATTTTTAAAGAAAGATTATATTAAGCTGAACATGTCAGAGAAAACTAACACCAAAAGAGTGTGTAAATGGTTTGATGTCTGCCCTGTCAAAGCAATGTATGAAGAAGGCAGAATAAGCAAGAAATGGATTCTTAAATACTGCTTCGGCGAATGGGAGAAATGCAAGAGATATCAAATGGAAGAAGCAGGAATCCCTCACTCAGACAACATGCTTCCTGATGGAAGTTTTATGGAATAAAA
>CAYLQB010000010.1:0-22598 GCA_964385745.1 uncultured Methanosarcinales archaeon | reverse complement strand
CCAACGTTCCACACTGTACTGCTCTTAAGAGCGGAAACTGTGGAAAGCCGTCACCTTTCTTTTAATTTTAGCATAACTTTTATAAAACAAATGTTGTTGTCCTGATATATGCTTGACATACTTGGAGAAGCGTTGAGGGGCACTCTCGATAAGATAAAGAAGAGTGTTTTTGTAGATAAGAGTTTAATTGATGAACTTATTAGGGAGATACAGCGGGCTTTAATACAGAGTGATGTCGATGTAAAGCTTGTTTTCGAACTCTCAAATAAAATAAGAGACAGGGCTTTGAAAGAGGAAATTCCTGGATTAACGAAGAAAGAAGTTCTCGTGAAGATTGTTTACGAAGAATTGGTTAATTTCCTTGGTAAAAAAGGGGTTAAGGTAAAGGTTGACAAGAAGCCATTTAAGATTATGCTCCTGGGTTTATATGCTTCTGGAAAAACAACTACTGCGGCAAAACTTGCAAATTATTTCAAAAAGAGATCTTACAAGGTTGCCCTAATCCAAACAGACACCTGGAGACCTGCAGCGTATGAACAGTTAAGACAATTAGGTTCCAGTATAGGAGTGGATGTTTTCGGCAATCCAAATGAAAAGAACGCCCTTAAAATTTACAATGAATTCAAAGATGAACTAAACAAATATGATTTGATAATCGTTGATACCGCTGGCAGAGATGCCTTATCTTCTGATTTGATCGAGGAAGTCGAATCGTTGACAGGACTTGTCAGACCTGATGAAAGGTTGTTGGTTATGAGTGCTGACATCGGGCAAGCCGCAAGAAAACAGGCAGAACAATTTCACAAGAGTTGTGGAATTACAGGTGTTATCATAACAAAGATGGACGGCACTGCTAAGGGAGGCGGTGCATTGACTGCCTGTGTTGTAACTAACGCTCCTGTAAAGTTTATAGGTGTAGGAGAAAAGATTCAGGACTTTGAGGAATTTGACCCTGAACGATTCGTCTCAAGATTGCTTGGCTTTGGTGATTTGGAGAGTTTACTTGAGAAGGTTAAGGAATCAATAAATGAGGAAGAAGCAGAAGATATTACAAAGAAATTTATGCAGGGAAAGTTCAACCTCATTGATTTGTATGAGCAGATGAATGCTATGAAGAAGATGGGCCCAATTTCAAAGATTATGGAACTCATTCCAGGATTTTCAAATGTTAAACTCCCAAAAGAGGCCCTGGAAGTCCAGCAGGAAAAATTAGAAAAATGGAAGATAGCTATGGATTCTATGACGAGGGAAGAATTAAAAAATCCTGACTCAATAAGCGCCCAGAGAATTAACAGAATATCTTCTGGTTCGGGAATATCAATATCAGATATTAGATTGTTGCTTAAACAGTACAAACAGTCAAAAAAACTTGCGAAGGCATTGAAGGGGAATGTTCACGGAAAGCGACTGCCAAAAAACCTTCAGGGACTAATGAAAGGTATGAAGGGCTTCTGATAGTTTCCAATAAAGATTCGCACATTAAATTTATACATCTCTCGCTCAAAGTTCGAACTTTAAGTCCCTCTTTGTTATATTATCAAGAACTTTGTTTATAAACTCTTCCGGCTTAACATCAAACTTGACTTTGCCGTCAAGGGTTCTTATTGCAATTGTCTTTTTTTCTGTTTCTTTATCGCCGATAGTTATTATGAGGGGAATTCTCTTTATTTGAGCATCTCTTACTTTCTTTGGCAAACTTTCTGCACGGTCATCAATTTCGACTCTTATCCCCCTTTTAAACATCTCCTCTTTAAGTTCATTTGCATATTTAATATTCCTGTCTGTAACAGTCAAAAGAATCACTTGAACAGGAGCCAGCCAGACAGGGAATTTACCTGCAAAGTGTTCAATCAAGATACCCATAAATCTCTCGATACTGCCGTATACAACACGGTGAATCATAACAGGTGTGTGCTTTTTTCCGTCCTTGCCTTCATATGTTAAGTTAAAACGCTCAGGCATCTGAAAATCAAGTTGTATAGTTGCACACTGCCATGTTCTCCCGATACAATCCTTAATGTGAAAATCAATTTTAGGACCGTAAAAAGCCCCATCTCCTTCATTAATCTTGTATTTTAAATCAGCATGTTCCAGTGCCTTTTTGAGAGAGGCCTCTGCCTTGTTCCATAATTCCAGAGAGCCCATATAATCATCAGGCCTCGTGCTCAACTCAACCATGTATGTAAAACCAAACTTTTTGTAAATCTTATCAACCAGGTTTATAACATCCAATATCGCATCTTCTATCTGCGGTTCTTCAATGAATATATGCGCGTCATCCTGAGTAAATGCCCTTACTCTGAATAAGCCATAAAGCACGCCGGATAATTCGTGTCTGTGAACCAGGCCTATCTCTGCTAGTTTAAGAGGGAATTCTTTGTAACTCCTTATTTTTGATTTATAAATAAGAATGCCTCCCGGGCAATTCATTGGTTTAACAGCAAACTCCTTATTATCTATCTTGGTAAAGTACATGTTGTTTTTGTAATGATCCCAATGTCCACTCTGAACCCATAACTCTTTATTTAAGATGATGGGCGTCTTTACCTCTGAATAACCATTTTCTCTATGAACCTCTCTCCAATACTTTAAGAGTTCATTGAATATTATCATTCCATTGGGATGAAGGAACGGAAACCCCGGGCCTTCTTCATGGAAGCTGAATAAATCAAGTTCCCTTCCAATCTTTCTATGGTCTCTCTTCTCTGCCTCTTTTTTTATGGTCAGATAATTTGTAAGTTCTTCCTTTGTGGGGAATGAAATACCATAAATCCTCTGGAGTTGTTTATTTTTTACATTCGCCCTCCAATAAGCGCCTGACACCTTTAATAGTTTAAAGTATTTAAGGAAAGAAGTGTTTGGCACATGTGGACCCCTGCACAAATCAACAAAATCGCCCTGCTTGTAGATGCTGATATTTTTACCCAGGTCCTTGATTAATTCAAGTTTGTAAGGATTATTCTTGAACAACTCTTTTGCTTCTTTCAGGTCAATCTCTTCTCTGATTATAGGAATTTTATCATGGACTAACTCTTTCATCTTCTTTTCTATCTTTTTTAAATCATCTGGATTGAGGGCTTTAATATCAAAATCATAGTAAAAGCCCTCTTCTATTGCAGGTCCTATTGTGGGTTTAGCATCTGGAAAAAGGGAGAGAACTGCCTGAGCCATAAGATGGGCTGTTGAATGCCAGAATATCTTCTTTCCTTCTTCACTCTTAAAATTTAACAAAATAATTTTGTCATTTGGTTTTAATTCTGTTTTTAAGTCCTTAAGTTCTCCATTGATTTTTGAAGCAAATGCAGTATCATCAAACTTTTTATATATGTCAAAGAGATTTGTCTTTGATTCAACTTCAACCTCTTTATTATTAACAATAACCTTCATATTGACCACCAAGATTTAAGAGGGGGAAGTTACTTGCTTATTTATTATTTTTGGTTTAATTATAAACTAAGAAAATATCAAGAAGAAGAGATTAGTCAAAGATTAGTTTTACAGCAAGCATGAACAACAGGCCTATGATTATCCATACTGTCGAAGTTACTCTTTTATGACTAGTATTATTTACTTCTGGGATTAAGTCAGATGCACTTATATAAATAAAACCTCCTGCTGCAAATGAAAGCAAATAAGGAAGCAAGGGCTGAAATTCCCTGAGGAAAAAATAACCTGCAATAATACCAATTAAAACACTGCTCTGGGCAAGAACGCTGTAATAAATTGATTTCTTCTCTTCTATACCTCCATGAACTAAAACAGCAAAGATTCCAAGCTCCTGTGGAAGCTCATGAAGAAGTATCATAAGTGAAGTCACCAAAGCAATTGTGTTACTCGCTAAAAAACTCCCAATTAAAACAAGCCCATCTATAAGATTATGTATAAAATCGCCTATTATCATCAAGTAACTGTACGAACGACTCCTTTTAGTTTTACAGATACTATCCTGACACCTGTGCCAGTGAAGCAATTCTTCCAGGATGAGGAAAACTAAAAAACCAGTTATTAAAACGACTGAAGCCATAAGCGGTTTAATTTTAACAATTGATTCAGGTATTAGGTGGAAGAAAGCACCTCCCAATAATGAGCCGGCTGCAAAGGCAATGAGGGTTGAAATTAATTCATCAAATGTCTTCTTGCTCAACCCCAAAGTGAATATTCCAACAAACCCGAGCAAAGTATCAGCCAACCCGACCAGCAATGCGTAAATAAAAGGACTCATATACTGCCTTACTTAAGGAGTTATTTTTAAAACTTTTGAATTAGGGAAAAAAGTGACAAAGTGAAAAAGAAGAGAGTGATGTAAAATAACAAAACAAAAGAAAAATAAAACAATAAAATCAAAAAAGAATCAAAAAAGATTAATCAAGATATTACTTTACTGCAATCCTCTTTTTGTTCTGTTTCTTGTTCTGTTCTTTCGGGGCTTCAACTTTTAAAATCCCATTCTTAAACTCTGCACTGGCCTTCTCTGGAATAACCCTCTCAGGCAAAGGAACCCTTCTGTAAAATCCCTCCTTGCGTGACTCATACATATAATAACCTTTCTTCTTTATCTCTTTCTCAGCATTCCTCTTAACCTTTACTTCCATAGTAGTATCAGTAACATTCAGCTCGATGTCTTTCTTGTCAACACCGGGAAGTTCAAACTCTGCCACAATAGTGTTACCTTTGTCATATACATTGAGTGCTGGACGTCTAAGATTCGATATCTCCTTTAATTCCTTTGTATTCTTGGGGGAGGGTAGAAAGTCCTGTGAGCTCCCAAAGAAATCCTTAAAGATTCTATCCATCTCTAACTGCATCCTCTTCAATTCATCAAATATATCCATGGGTATCACCTCCTTTGATAATGTATTTTTATCAGATTGGATTATGCTGAATGTGTTATTTATGCATATAATATAATTATACAAAAATAAAAATTTTTTTAAACCCAAAAATATATTTTAAAGAACATATTTAATAGGACTTAGGGCTCTAAGTTTTAATCCAGCAGTATGTTTTTAAGATATTTTGTATACAATGAACAATCAAAAGATTTTTAATTTAATTGTCTTTTTTCAGTGTCATGGATATTAAGGTGTGGGCGGAGAGATTTTTAAATTATAGAATGGCAGCCGGCTTAATCAAGAATTTCTCAAAAAAGGATTACGGCTTTGAAGTTAATTATACAGATTATTCAAAAAGAGTGTATACAAACAATATGTTGAGCAATTTAAAAGTTGACAAAGTTGAAAAGGGCTCTGTTATTATAACTCTCAACAATAAGAGTAACTTCACCTTCTTAATTAACAATTGGCACTTATTCTCAAGCAGAGAAATCATATTATACTTTGTTAACACAGAGGCGAATGAAAAATGGTCTGTCAACGCAAAGGTCCACTCATTTGTGACAGACAGCTCCAACTTAAAGAAGAGTTTAAAGTCATTATTCAAAACAATACCTGAAGAAAGATAAACAAATATTCTCTAATAAGATTTTATGTATTCTTAACTTTTGTATTTAAAAGTTTATTTAAGAGTTGATTAAATTCAGAACTTATCCTTAATTCAAATGTGTTGTTCGTTTCTCCCTCTGCTTTTTCCTTGTCAAGGAGAGTTATCATCTCTTTAACTAAAGCCCTTGACTCAGTAATATTAAAGTTAAGAAATTCTTTCGTATTTTCTTTTATAATCTTATCCTCAACTTCCTCCTGGTTTTTTACATCAATATCAACACCTTCAAATTCCTTTGTTTTTAACATTGAAGTATTTTTCATAACAAAAAAAGCCCCTTTGGCATAAATTTGTTTGATTAAGTCCTTAAAATTAATGTCACCTGTCTTCCCGCTTTTTAATTCTCCATAAACTCTTATAAGAACAAGAGTGTCATAAAATTCTCTCTGTTTGATTGTGTCAAGCAACTCGGCATTTATTTCGGAGGCAGATTTATCGTTTGCATTAATAGATATAGAATAGACATTCTTGACAACAATGGGTTGAAACTCAGGCCTTATATCTTTCTCCTTTGTTTGTTCATTCACATTAACATTAACTATATAAAAACCTCCATGCTTGAATTTTTCAAGTTCAGAAAAACTGTTTGGGAAGAGAGGTCCCGGATAAACAATAAAATAACCATCAGGGTGATTCTCACTCCTTTTATGAACATGACCCGCTGCATAGTAATCAAACTTTTTAGGCAAGTAGGATAAGGGTATTGCTTCTATCCTGTATGTATCAGGTGGTTGCAATTCCAGTATAGCAGAATGGAAGACAAATATCTTAAACAGATAATTCCCATAATCCTTTTCCAGTTCTTCCTTACTTAGAATCTTATAATAACTCTTCTCGAGGGAGGTTCTCCTTCCAAGCATTCCGAATAAAACAGTTTTAGTTTTTTCATTGAAAGTCGGTTTTAAAACGACTTTATCATCGGCGAGGCCTATTTTAGCAAGGTTTATGATTAAACCCGCTTTCTCAAGCGTTGATAAGAAGGTCTTACCTGATGGAGAAAAATCGTGACTTCCCGGAACAGCATAAACAGGTATATTCTTTTGTCTGAGTTGAAACAATTTGTGGGTTACCAAGTTCATTGCTTCTATTCCTGGCAGGGCTGTATTGAATAAATCGCCTGCGATTATTACAAAATCAACTTTTTTAGTTATACAAATATCAATAGCCCTATCAAATGCATTTATAGACAGGTCCTTCAACTTCTGGTCACGCCACCCTCCTATATGCGAATCAGCTATATGAGCAAATTTGAATTCCATAAATTTGTGTATTCTCCCATATTTAAAACTCTTTCCCTTAAGGTAAGAATAAAGAATAACAGTCGAAACTCCTACGGAAAAAATAAGACAATGCTTAATAAGAATTTTATTCATAATTCCTCCTATGATAAAGAAGAAAGACCTGTTTAAAGAGCTGCACAAATCACTGAGGGAAAATAGGCCTATAGAATTGCTTGTCGAGACAGAATTCTATCACAAAGAGAGATTGTTGAACTTCTTCAAAAGAAGAGCAATAAAGATACACAACTTTGAATACATTCCTTATTTTTCTGTGATTCTAGACCCAAAAATCGCCTTGCACATATCAAAGTATGTAACTAAAGGCATATTGAGCAATGAGATTAGAGAATCAGAAAACTTGCTGAAGCTCATCAAATCAATTGAAAAATCAAATAAGGTCCATGTGAGAGTTTTCGATTACAATGAGAATCAGGAAAAAGAGAGAAAAACCGGAAAGAAGACATTTGACTCTTTCTGGAATCTGAAAGCAATACACAGTTATGAAGCAAACAATAAAGCAGACGGCTCTGGCGTTAATGTTGGAATTATCGACACAGGAATTGATTATACCCATAAAGAGATACTTGACAATTTTACGGATTTGAAGGGATATGATTTTATTATGAACAATACAAATCCCTTTGATTTGAATGGGCATGGGACTCATGTTTCTGGAATTGTTGCCGGGAAAACATGCGGCATAGCCAAAAAAGTTAACCTATATGCAATACGCGTCCTTGATGCCGATGGGGCAGGAAGTGAAGTAACTGTCATGCAGGGGATTGAATGGGCTTTGAAGAACAATATGCATATTATCAATATGAGCCTGGGCTCTGAAGAGGCATCAAAGGCATTTGAGGATTTATGTGATTATGCATTTAACAATAATCTTCTTATGGTGGCAGCAGCGGGGAATGAAGGTTTTGGTTACAGCTATCCAGCTGCGTTCGACGGTGTTATATCTGTTGCAGCTATTAACACAGAATTGAAACATGCTTATTTCAGTAATGTAGCTGACACCAATGACATATCAGCTCCAGGAGTTTCTATACTGTCGAGCTTTCCAGATAATACTTATAGAGTTCTTGATGGAACATCAATGGCAACACCCCATGTTACAGGAGCAATATCTTTACTGTTGGGATTAAACCAGAACCCAGGCAGAGAAAAATTAGAGAGCATACTTAAAGGAACAGCTGAAATCCTTACAAACAACACAAAGTTTCCCTATAAAGAAGTGTATGGTTCTGGTTTGTTGAGAGCTGACAATATGGTCAACAGCATGTTGGAACAAATCCTGACTTACTCAAGGATTAAGAGGGTAGGAAGAGGAATTAATGAAAGCTTTTAATTGGAAGTGTTTAAAACAAAAGAGTTAATTAGTTTAGAAAAGAGTTTAAGTTTTAGTTCAAACTCTTTACTCCTAGTTTAAGATTTTCTCAGAGAAGAAGTTAATGAGCAGTTCTAAAAGCGTTGAATTACTCCATGCCTGTATAAAACAACCCTGAGCATGAAGAGCCGAAAAGCCGGATAATTCAGAAGATGCACCTATAACACCCATGTATAAATTATTCTTAACACCTGCCTTCAAAATCTTTTCAATATAATAAGCATATTTTTTAAAATTTAATTTCAACATTGATACTGCTGCTATATTGTTTACAAAAAACCAGGAATCTCCATTGTGATAACTCCTGGGATTCTCTCCTGTATGGAATTTTATGGCTCTCTCTTTGTTTATAGTTGACAGGCCACCCCATGACAGCCAGAGAACACTGAGGGCGTTGTCAAAGTAGGACTCCCACTCCTCCTTTGTAAATAAGGAAGGATGAAAATAATAAGCGAGGAATATGTTTGGCCTTATGGAAATGTCCTGTTTTCCATCTGCATCAAGACCGTCAATAAGTTTATCATGAACAACAAAGTTTTTCTTGACAGAGGCCTTTACTTTTTCTATTAAGTCATTGTATTTCTGATTATGAGAGAGTTTATAAGACAATGAAAGGAGGGCAAGCATAAGTGTCTGTATCTCAATTCTATAGCCATACCTATCCAGCGAATCCATCCAGGTTTCTTTATCTCCAGAATAAAAAAGGGATAATTCCTCATTGTATGACCCGTTGATTAAGGAGTCCACTGCTCTAATAATCTTTTTTCTTATCCTGCCCTTCTCATTTCCAGTAAATACATTTGCCCTCATTAATTCACTAATTCTCAATGCCAATATACCTAAAGCATCAGAACTGTAGAGATTGGAATCAGGTCTTGAGGGCAATTTTCCCTTTTCCAAATCTATAAAATTTAATAACCTCAAAACAATCATCTTTGAAAATTTTGGCTTTGTTAAGATGAGAGGTTTTAAAGACAAGGCCTCATCCCTAAACCATTCCTCAAAGAACCAGGGATAGCCGGCAAGTATAAGAGGAGTATCTTTAACAAGCAAACTTAACAATGAATTGTAAGAAGAAACAAGGGCAAGTTTCTCATGACCTGGCAGATCATCTCTTAAACCAGAATTTTTTATACTAAGCAGGTCCTTATTAAATATCATCTTTTCTCTCTTGTTGAGCATATCTAAATTCATATAAAGAGCATACGCCTCTTTAATCACATCTTCTTTGTTAAAACCTGAAGATACAACAAACCTGCCTGCATTAATCTTCAATGCTCTGAATACAAACCTCCTGGAGTTTGAACTTCTCAATTTATCATAAGCATAATCCTTTTCTATCCATTGGTTTATGGTTTGAACAGGAGTGTCCTGATTAAAACCAACAAAGTCAGCATCGTCAGCAACAACAACTGAGTAACTTCTGTATTCAAGAACACCTGCTGTTGGGTCCTCCTTAAAATCAGTTACTTTCTCAAACTCAACAACGAACACTTTTTTACTGTTGTATTCTTCTTCATAAGTTTTGTAGTACCTTCCAAAATTTCTAAAATCAAAATTCTTTCTAAAATCAAAATCAAGGAAAATTCCTGTTTGGTGGTCTTTATGGTTCTGCTCCTGATTATACCCTTTAGTTATGTCTGAATTTGAAGTCCTGGATATAAGAACAAGAGAATTTGACTTGTAAGGCATAATGAAAGTTTGTTCTTTATCTTTGTAATTTAAACAGACCTTATAAAACTCATTGTTAATGCTCATCAGATTATCTGATTCGCTTGATGCATCTGTACTTAATTCGAACACTTTAAATTCATCATTCCCCTCTCTAATAAAAAAACCATCATACTTACTCTGATTGAAGATTCCATTGATAAAAAAACCTCCTTTCTTGTTGGACAGAAAAAACCTTACATTGCTATCTTGTTTTAGTTCAATATCAGAATTTACTGAAATATTTTTGAAAGAATGTTTTATTATCATAACTTGCCCCCTCTTTTTTTAGCGATCAGAGAAATTATTTTCTCCTGTAAAGTTCAGCAGTCGTTTCAGGACTTATTGAATTTATGAAAAAACCTGTTGATTCAAAACCTGCATGTTTATTTATGCGAGGCATAATCTCAATGTAAAAGTGAAAATCCTCCCCTTTTGGAGCATAATGAAGAACAAAATTATAAGGAATGCTACTTTTATCCAATTTTAAAATAACTCTTTTTAAGAGCTTTGCAAGTTCAATTGTCTCAGAATTGTTGAGCGCAGATAACCTGTTTAAATGTTTTTTTGGTAATATCCATGTTTCCAGACCAAACCTCGGAGCAAAGGGGGATATAACAATAAAGTTTTTTGTCTCTAAAACAATCCTCTTCTTTGCTTTTTTCTCTTCTTTTATGATATCACAAAACAGACAGCTTTTGTTTCTCCTCTTGTATCGCTTGAACGCATCGAGCTCTTCCTTAATTCTTATAGGAATCTTATTTAAGGCAATAACCTGAGTATGCTCATGGCTTAGAGAAGCACCTGCTTCTGCCCCGTGATTCTTAAACACAACAACATACTTTATTCCTTTAATCCTCTCCAGTTCATTAATTCTGTTGGTGTAAACATTAAGAATTTTTTTTATGTGGCTTACTTTAAGTGAAGATAGATTTTCATTATGATTTGGCGTCTCAACTATAATCTCATGAACACCGAACGCCGGTTCAGAAGAAAATAATTCTTTGTTTAAGTTCTTATTTACTTCCTTAAAATTGGATTTTTTGTTACTCTGAGCAACAGCCGCAAATTTGTTATTGAACCATCTTATAATCCATTTATTCTTATTTGTCGGGTCAACTATTCTTCCCTTTTCTTTAGGAGTTAATGCCTCATTACCCAAACAAAATGGGCAACCTGCTTTTCTGAACGACTTCGAATTTGATTTACCTGCCTTCACCTGATTTGCGTGCTTTACCTGTTTTGAAGCATATTCGAAGGGCCTCTTTTTCCTATTCTCTGCAATAATTACCCACTCATCGAGAAAATAATGCTTTCTTATGCTGCTGGATTTGTCGTTATTTGATTTATTAATTTTCAGTCCCATAAGAATCAACTAAATATTTGTTGTTTTTAACTCTTACTCTTTTTTATCTCTATTTATATTTCCTTGAAACTGCCAATTCATAAGCATGCTCATAGTTTTTCAACAGGTCCTTCCAATCAACGAGGAAAGCCAGTTTATTCGCTTCTATCTTATCCTTTATCCTATCCTCTTTGTCAAGATGAGCATAGTTGTACATGAGATTTGAGAGCTCATCAACTGCTTCTGAGTCCTTCTTGTTAAATCTTTTCAGAACATAAACACCCGGAGTTCTCGAGTTAGAATAGGCATTTGAAACTATGAACCTACCAAAACCAGAAAGATCTGTTGTTACAGCTGCAATTCCAAGAGCCGCTGATTCAAGTGGTGTATAACCCCATGGCTCATAAAATGATGGAAAAACACCAAGGTGAGAAGCCATAATACTCTCATAGTAAGTAAGATCTAAGAGTCCATCTGCTCCAGTTAAGTATATGGGATAATAAATAACCTTAACCCTGTCTTCTGCTTTGTTTAGGAGTCCATATTCTTTAAAGGAGTTTAGGATGCTGTCATTTTCTTCATTGTAAATTTCATGCGTGCTTAATGGAGGAGCTCCTTTTTTTGAAAACCTTAATAATCTCTTCTCATTATTGAGTATAAAGTTATGGCTGAATAATGATATCTCATCTATTTTTCTCTTTGATATTAAGAGATAAAGTAGCTTCTGCTTAACATCATCGAGAATGTCTTCAAGGGCGTCTTTTAAATCATCATAGAATGTTTTTGATTCTAAAAGTTGGGGCCTTATCCTCTTAACATTCGCAGGTATCCAGAAGAAGGTTACTATTGTTCTATTAAAATTTTCTTCCTTAAGTTTCTTATTAAGTTCTCCAAGTGCTTTAATAAAAATATCAATTCCCTTTGCCTTAAATTCATACCTTGCAAATATAAAATAAATCAGGGTCTCATCTAAATCAAAGGAATAGTAAGGAAAGAAGTAATAGAGTAAAAACTGCTTGAGTTTATTTTTGTAGAGCTTATGCTTTATTGCGAGTTCATCATATGTTGGGAATTTCTCCATATCAAGTCCGTTAGGAACTAGAACATCAGCTTTTCTTCCTAAGAATTTCTCTGCTTCGATAGCTGTTATTTCGCTGACTGTTGTGAATACATCAACATTGAGTGCAACCTGCTTTTCCAACTGATGCTTCGCCTTTATATGATACTTACAAGCTAACTCATCCGGGTTAATAGAGTTCATTGAATTGTAAAAATTTACCCCTGAGTTGGATAATGTCCTGCCAAGAGTTGTAGCATGAGTCGTGAATACAGTCGCAACATTAAGATTTAACATCTTTATGTATAGTATAGAAGCGCCTGCAAGCCATTCATGAGCATGAAGAATAATTTTTTTTCCAGCCCTTAAATTTATTTTCTCAACCAATTTTCCAACAGCAAATGCCCAAACAACTGGCTGGTCAAAATCAAAGTAAGTTGTATTGAGTGAATCTATCCTGAATCTCTCCCACAACCTTCCTTTTATTTCATTGTTCCTGCTGGAGAGACCTGTAAAATCAATTAAGATAACCTTTGGTTCGCCTCCAGTAAGCCAGGTTCCATAATGACAGATTATGCCTTCCTGCTTAAGCTCTTCAAATGAGTCAAGTAAATACTTTGGTGGGAGTTTCTCAGTGAATTCTGAATTTGCTTTATCCTTGAAGAATGGACCTACAAGCATATAATTCGGAAAACGCTTTTGGACCTCCTTAACTTTTGAGGTTATGACAGTGTGGATTCCCCCAACTTTATTACAAACTTCCCAGCATGCTTCAATGAGGAGCTTATCAGATACCTCCATTAATACACCTCTTCTGTTTACATATAAAAACGACTGTAAAATCCTTTAATGTTATTTTAACATATATTATTATATAGTTATATTATGATATATTCATTACCCTATATTTATCACATTAAGTGTTTCCTTTCTGTAATACAACTTGCTATCCATCTCTTACAAAAAGCAGTTTATCAGGCCAGTTTTTATCCAACTTTCCAAACTTGACATTTCTAGATAATATATAATTGTGATGTAAACTTATTTTTTTGTTGATTCTGAAAACTTCAACTTCTTTAATAGAATTACCAAACTTGACCCTTAACCTTGGCACTATATCAGCATTAAAGATTTCAACTATATCTTCATCCCTTCTGCTTTCAAGTAGTAGAATAAGAGTAGAGTTTCCCTGCTTTTCACCTATATAACAAGAATTAATGTGTTTAACAAAATGCAAATTGTAGTCAAAAGTATTCATAAAATTGACAAGGTTCTCCTTTGTAACACCTTCTGAAAAGGTTATTATATACAGATGAGTAGCTCCAAAGACACCTGCTTCTTTATAATTAACGCTTGTAAAATAATTCAATAATAAATCTTGCTCAAGCTTTTTTCTCTTTCTGTTAACTGTCTTTACAGGTACCTTGGTTATCTGACTTATCTTATTATCTGAAATTCTGGGATTCTTGATTAGTTCCTTAATTATCTTAACATCAACATCATCAATATGCCTCATTTTCCCACCAAAAACACATGAAGTTCTTTTCCTTGTCATATAAAAGGTATAAGTAATATAAATATATTTCTATTAATCAAATTATGATATATTTGTATCATTTTACCCCCATATTTTAGTAAATTAATTACTCTTTAGTAATACATAACTTTTTTATACATTGGGAGTAACTGAAGTTAAGAACACTAAGTATTTTTAACAATTTGGAGGTCTGTATAGTAAAAGTGATATTATGAAGATTCTTATGCTTGGGTGGGAATTCCCTCCTTTCAATATGGGAGGACTTGGAACTGCTTGTTATGGTTTAACAAAGGCACTTGTTGAAAATCATGTTGGTGTAACATTTGTACTTCCCAAAGCTCCTTATGAAGTAAAATCGCATGTTAATTTAATTATTGCCAACAGAGAAATACAAATAAGAAAGATTAGGGTGCCATCCCTTCTCGTGCCTTATACTAATTCAGAGGGATATGTTCAACAGCTTTTAAAGGTAAAGGATTCTGGAAAGGATACCTCCTTATATGGAAGAGATTTATTTCAGGAAGTTTTAAGATATAAGTACTTATTGAGAAAATTATACTTAAATGGCCTGCTTGGTGATTTTGATATTATACACGCTCATGATTGGATGACTTACCTGGCAGGTGTTGAGTTAAGGAGGTTATCAAAAAAACCACTCGTGGTCCAGGTCCATGCAACAGAATTTGATAGGAACGGTGGAAACGCGGGTAATAGAATGGTTCATAATATTGAGAGTTTTGGAGTTCACAATGCAGACCTTGTCATTGCAGTGAGCAACCGTACAAAGAAGATAATCGTGGAAAAATACCTGGTTAGTCCAGAGAAGGTTGTTGTCGTTCATAATGCAGTTGATTTCAAAGATTATAATATTGACGAAGAGTTTGAAATAAAGAGGACAGACAAGGTTGTCTTATTTCTCGGAAGGATAACTCTGCAAAAAGGACCTGATTACTTCGTTGAAGCAGCTAATATTGTTTCAAAAGTTATACCGCATGTAAAGTTCGTTGTTGTGGGCTCAGGTGATATGGAAGCCCAGGTATTAAGAAGAATCGCTCAACTTGGATTATCTTCAAAATTCCTCTTTGCCGGTTTTTTAAGGGGAAAAGATGTGGATCGTGCCTACAAAATGGCGGATGTTTATGTTATGCCATCTGTGTCAGAACCATTTGGAATAACACCTTTAGAAGCGATGAGAAATGGGACTCCTGTAATAATATCAAAACAGAGTGGTGTATCAGAAGTAATAAACAATTGCTTAAAGGTTGATTTCTGGGATGTTAATGAACTCGCAAATAAGATTATTGCAGTATTAAAATACAAAGCACTAAACAACGCTCTTAAGGAACATGGCAGATTAGAAGTTAAGAATTTCACGTGGAACAGACCTGCCAAAAAATTAATAAGTATTTACAAAAAATTATTGGAGAGATAAAATGACAGATGTTTGTTTTTATTTTCAAGTACACCAGCCATTTAGGTTGGCGAGATACCAAATATTTGATGTTGGAAAGAATAAAGAATACTTTGATGAAAAAAAGAACAAAGAAATAATAATGAAGGTCTCAAAGAAATGTTATATTCCAACAAATGAACTTATGCTGAAACTGCTCGATAAATATCCTGATTTTAAAATAAGCTTTAGTTTATCCGGCGTACTTATTGAACAACTTAAGATGTACAATGAAAAAGTGTTGGACCTTTTCAAAGAACTGGTAAAGCACAAGAATGTAGAAATATTGGATGAAACATATTACCATTCCCTTGCTTTTATTTACTCAAAGAATGAATTCAAAAAACAAGTAATATTACATAACAAATTAATAAAGGATACATTCCACAAAAGGCCAAGAGTGTTTAGGAATACAGAGTTAATATACAACAATGAACTGGCGAACATGATTGAAAAGATGGGTTATTCAGGAATACTGGCCGAGGGAGCTGACAAAGTTTTGGGCTGGAAGAGTCCAAACTATATTTACAGACCTGTTGGAACGAAAAAAATAAGATTGCTATTGAAGAATTATAAATTATCCGATGATATCGCATTCAGATTTTCAAACCATAATTGGTCAGAATATCCCTTAACGGCAGAGAAGTATGCCAGGTGGATAGGTTCGATAAACGAGCCAATAGTAAATCTATTCTTGGACTACGAAACATTCGGAGAACATCAATGGGAGGAAACAGGGATATTTAAATTTTTAGAGCACCTTCCAAATGAGCTCTCAAAGTATAAAAATGTAGAATTTAGAACCCCCTCACAAATAATCAAAAAGCACAGACCTGTTGGCGAATTAGATATTCATAACTTCATTTCGTGGGCTGATGTTGAGCGTGATTTAAGTGCCTGGTTGGGAAACGAACTGCAACAGTCAGCAGCAAAAGAGGTTTATGTGCTCGAGGAGAAAGTGCTAAAAACAAAGGACAAGAAACTAATAGATGACTGGAGAAAATTACAAATATCAGATCACTTTTATTATATGTGTATAAAATGGTTTGCTGATGGAGATGTACATAAGTATTTTAACCCATATGATAACCCATATGATGCATTTATAACATTCATGAATATACTTCAGGATATTAATTCACGAGCCGATAAAATACTTAAAGAGAAGGAGGAGAAAAAGAGGTGATTATCATGCAAACTTTAGAGACCAAATTCTTAAACGATGTTCCTGAAGACAAAACCTTTGTTATGCCTGATGGAACAAGGATAAAAAACCTTGAAGAACTTAGAGATGAATTAAGATTCATGAATAATGATGTATTCTCTCACCATGTCAATAATGAGAAGAACGACTTTGCAAATTGGATAAGAGATGTCATTGGAGACACAGAACTCGCTGAAAGAATGATGAGAACGAAAAGCAGAGATAAAATGTTTAACCTGGTCAACAGCAGGTTGATTTACTTAAGGATAAAGGCAGAGAATGAAGAAGTAAACACACTCGAAGATATTGAAAGAAAGATAAAAGATTTAGAGATGGAAATTGAGAGAGATAATAAAGAAGAAATTGAGAATTTAGAGCAAGAAGACACGAAAAGAGAAGTGAAAAAGAGGTCAAGATTGTTGCTCGGTAAGAAGGAAAGAGTAGAGAATAAAGAGCAAATTACAGAAACAAAAGGAGAAATCCCTCCGATAAATACTATAAATAAAGGAGAAAAAGCAATAACAAAGATAGAAGTTAGAAAAGAAGAGAAGAATATGCCGAGACAGCAGTCAAATATGAATTTAAAGAAGTTCGATAAGAAAGTGAAGATTACTATGAGTTTGCTTTTCATACTGGGAGTTGTAATCGGCTATTTAATAGGAAAACTCATTTAATAAAATTTAAACAATATCTAAATAATAAAAAGTTAATCTGTATTTCTGATATTTCAGTTATTTTTATAAACTTCCAGGCATTACCTATCAGAATGACAGATGAAAAGAATAAAAAAGAATTTATAAGCATTGAAAATGCCACCAAAGAAGAAGGACGAGAAGTTGCAATTAGAGGATGGGTTTATAGAGAGAGGGGAAGCAACAAGAGGAAGTTCGTCGTGCTTAGGGACTCGACTAATATAATACAATGTTTAATTGAAAAAGATAAAGTTGATGAGAAAACCTGGGAATCAGCTAAAAAGTTAAGTATTGAGTCAAGCTGTAAGATTGTCGGGAAAGTAAAAAAGGATGAGAGGTCCCCAACCGGTTATGAGATTGATGTCAGGAAATTGAGCATTGTCGGATTAGCAGAGCCCTTTCCAATAACTAAAGATGTGAGCAATGAATTCTTATACGATGTAAGACACTTATGGTTAAGGAGCAGGAAGTTAATAGCTGTGTTAAAAATAAGGTCAGAGGTCTTTAGGGCGATAGATGATTTTTACAGAAGCCAGGGTTTTTATGAAGTTACTCCACCAATATTAACACCTGTATCATGCGAAGGGAGATTAACACTATTTGAAGTAAAGTATTACAACAAAAAGATGTACTTAACACAGACCTGGCAATTATACGCAGAGGTCTTATTACCTTCACTTGAAAAAATATATTGTAATAGTCCAGCATTCAGAGCAGAACGTTCAAAAACATCAAGACACCTTTCTGAATTCTATATGTCAGAGATGGAATCTGCATGGGCTGATTTAAAGGATATAGAAAAATATGGAGAAGAACTTGTAAGCTTTATAATTAAAAGGGTGTTGGAGAATAGAAAAGAGGAATTAAAGATTCTAAACAGGAACATAGAAGACCTCAAAAAGATAAAAGCTCCCTTTCCAAGAATAACTTACACAGAAGCAGTGGAAATCTTAAAAAAAGACGGTATGAATATTGAATGGGGTAAGGACTTAAGAACGATTGAAGAGGACAAACTTGTAAAACACTTTGATAAACCGGTCATCGTAACAAATTATCCCAGTGATGTGAAAGCATTCTACATGCCTGACGACCCAAAAAACCCTAAAACCGTCTTATGTTATGATATGCTTGCTCCAGAGGGCTATGGCGAAATCATTGGGGGCAGTCAAAGAAGCAATGATATGGAAGAGATAAAAAGAAAACTCAAGAGAGATGGTGAAGACATAAAGAAGTATTCGTGGTATCTTGATTCCAGAAAGTATGGGGCAGTTCCCCATGCAGGTTTTGGCCTGGGAGTTGAAAGGGTCATATCATGGATATGTCATTTAGACAATATAAAGGATGCCATTCCCTTCCCAAGAACAATAAAGAGGGCATATCCATAAAGAAAAATAATAATTAAAATTCTAGTGCATCAAAGCAAGATGCAAAATCAGCGGTGCAAAGACGATAGACACCATTGACATTAACTTAATGAGAATATTCAATGAAGGACCTGCTGTATCCTTAAAAGGATCGCCGACAGTGTCACCAACAATAGATGCGTTGTGGGCAGCACTTCCCTTACCTCCATGATTGCCCTCCTCAATGAATTTCTTCGCGTTATCCCAAGCACCACCCGAAGTTGCCATCATAATCGCCAAAACAAAACCAGAACCAAGAGCCCCTGCTAAAAGACCAAAAAGAGATGATGGACCAAACAATATTCCAACAATAAGAGGTGAGACAATAGCCGTTACACTTGGAAGGACCATTTCTCTCTGAGCAGCTTTAGTAGTTATAGAAACAACGCGGGCGTACCTGGGCCTATTCTTTCCAGATAACAATTTTAAATACTTAAATTGATGCCTGACTTCCTCTACAACAGCAGAGGCGGTCTTGCCAACCGCGCGTAAAGCCATGGACGAAAATAAGAAAGGCAACATAGACCCTATCAAAATTCCCAGCATAACATTAGGATTCAAAATGCCAATAATAGCGTTGGGAAAATTTGTCTTCAAAGTAGCAATCAATGCCAGACCAGTAAGTGCAGCAGAGCCGATTGCAAAACCCTTTCCTGTTGCAGCAGTCGTGTTTCCCAAAGCGTCGAGTGCATCAGTTCTCTTTCTAACCGATTTACTCTGACCACTCATCTCTGCAATACCACCTGCATTATCAGCAACAGGACCATAAGCATCTGTAGCAAGAGTAATACCAAGGGTGCTCAACATACCAACAGCTGCCAATGCAATTCCATAAAGTCCTGCACTAAAACTCTGCGAACCGCTTGACAGGTAGAAACTCAAGAGAGAAACAACAGATATTGAAATAACTGGCCAGAAAGTACTCAACATACCAACTGCCAGGCCGTCAATCATAACAGTTGCAGCACCAGTCAATGATGATTTAGCTAAAACTTTAACCGAGGCGTATTTGCTTGAAGTATAATACTCTGTTGTCCATCCGATAAAAATTCCGACCAATAAACCAAGCAGGATAACTATATACAAATTTGTTGAAAATCCGAATATTTTAACGAACAAAAACGAGAGTATCGCGATAAAAATTGATGCTGAGATAGTCCCTTTTTTTAGAGCAAATAACAGATTGCTCTGATTGGCATTCTCTCCTGACCTAACAAAGAGAAAACCAAACAAGGATGAAAGTATTCCTGACGCTGCAATGCTTAAAGGTAAAAAAATAGCATTTAAATTCTTGAAAGCTGCAAAACCCAAAGCCATGGCAGCAATTAAACTATCAACATAACTCTCATACAAATCAGCCCCCATACCGGCAACATCACCAACATTATCACCAACATTATCAGCTATAACAGCAGGATTTCTTGGATCATCCTCTGGAATACCTTCCTCAACTTTGCCAACAAGATCGGCTCCAACATCAGCTGCTTTAGTATATATGCCACCACCAAGACGAGCAAAGAGAGCAACAGAACTCGCTCCCATACCAAAAGCAAAGAGAGAGGTGAGCGTAGTAGTCATATCATAAATATGAGAAACAATCATCAAACTAATGGACAGAGCGAATAAAGCCAAACCAACAACGCTCAGACCCATAACAGAACCGCTTGAAAAAGCAATTTTTAAGGCCCTGTTCAAACTCCTGCGGGCAGCATTTGCAGTTCTAACATTGGCCTGAGTGGCTATACTCATACCAATATAACCTGCCAGACCGGAGAAGAAACCTCCCTCTAAAAACAGAAAAGGCATGCTCCAATTCATAAGATGAAAATGAGCCAGGAATAACATGAGAATGAAAACAAGTGAGAAGAAAATCGCAATAATGGCATACTGTCTTTTTAAGTAAGCTGATGCACCTTCATGAATCGCAGAAGCAATATCCTTCATTTTTTTAGAACCTGGATTCTGCCTAACCACAAAATAAGCGAGGGCAGCAGCGAAAATCAAAGCCAAAACAGAGCTTAATAAAACAAACCACATCATTTTATCACCTCAAATTACTTTATCATACTTTATCATACTTTCGGGATTTATAAAAAGAAGAAGTATTTAAAGGTTACGAAAATGATATTTTGTAGAAAATCAATTGGATATGTTGTAAGAATTAAACCTTGAAAAATCAATAACCGGCTTACCATAAACACCATCATAACCCGGCCTCACATCAATTTTATTTTCTCTGTTCAGCATAATTGCCTTAGCCGTGTTATCATCGACAACATTTCTCAAATCTTTGTAGGGAACATTTAAGAGTATGTTCAACTCATTTCCGAACGAAGCAATCAATTTGTTGTAAACATTTGAGACCTTTTTTGTCAGCAATCCTGAATTAACTACAAAAGAAATCAACTCCTGCAGGGGCAACAATCTCTTGAATGGTAATGCGTTCTTTGGCTTATAACCTAAAGGCCTGTCAGCAAGTTCTAAAACCCTGTGCAAGACGCCGATAGTCAATTCCTTATGGCAGACAGGACAGATATTGTTTAATTTCAATGCTTCCTTCGGCGATAAAACAACATTACAATTTCTGTGTCCATCAAAATGGTACTTGCCATAAGCAGGATCAACCTCAAGGGTCATCAGAAAATTCTTCTTCTCTCTCACAGCCCTGAGAATATCATCATATGTAAAGTCCTCCTTGAAATCAAAAACATTACACTCCCTGCCTAAACGATATGGCCAATAACTATGGGCATCAGAATTAGAAACAAGAGTGAACCTGTCAAGTTGTGACAATGTCCAATTCATTTCCGGGTCACTACTAAGACCTGTCTCAAGAGCGTGAATATATTTTGTCCTGTCTTTAAAACAATTTTTTATAGAATCAAAGCCAGATTTTGAACCGAACAGGGAAAACCAAGGCGTCCAGATATGAGCGGGAATAATTTCTATATCAGGACTTATCTCTCTCATTAAATCAACGAATTCAAAGCTTCTGATATTAAATATTGGCCTGCCATCATAATCCACCCTGCCAAATTTTAACAGGGTAGAAGTAATCTGCTTAACAGTATCAAAGTTTGGAGCCAGGACAACAAGATGGATTCTCCTGACTTTATTATCCTGTGTGTATATCAAAGATATTTCTGTCTGTAGTATAAATTTAAACCCGGATTTTGTTTTTAAGATTCCAGAACCATCTTCTTTAAGATTTGACCTCAACTCAGAAAACCATTTTGGATGAGTAAAATCACCTGTGCCTAAAAGAGTAAGTCCTTTAATTCTTGCAAACTCCTCCAACTTCTTAATACTCAAATCCTTAGAAGTGCCTCTTGCATATCTTCCATGAATATGAAAATCAGCAAAGGTATACATACATAAAGGGAAATCCAAGTGATTTAATTAATTTTTGAATTTGGTGATTTACTTTAAAGTACTCAAAATGATTTATAAAGGTTATTAATTTAAATAAGAGAATAAACCAAAGGGTGATAAAATGAAGAAGAAGAGCAATAATATGAATCAGGTTGGGACATGGAGTTTTTACTTAGGATTACTTTTAGCAGCGATAATTGCAATATTTCAAGTGAATAATCCAGCGGTCTGGGCAACGATAACTATTGGTTTACTTGGTATCTTAGTTGGATGCCTGAACATAATGGATAAGGAAGTGCAACCTTTCTTAATTGCAGCGATAGCATTTTTGATAAGTTTTGGCGCACTATCTTTACTTGCAATGCAGATGTTTAAGTGGGCACCAATAGCAACATTCTTCGACTTGTTGAATTGGTTCATTGCACCGGCAACAGCTATTGTCGCATTTAAGGAAATATGGGATATAACAAGAGAATAAAGGTCGAGTAAACAAAAATCCTTTTTTATTTTTCTATTTTATTAAAAACAAAAGATTTAAAATAAGCAATTAAACTACTTCTCAAGATAATACCCAACAACTAGGGGCTGTAGGGTAGCTTGGTTCATCCTTTCTGGTTTGGGACCAGATGACCCCGGTTCGAATCCGGGCAGCCCCATTT
>CAYLQB010000009.1:0-23448 GCA_964385745.1 uncultured Methanosarcinales archaeon | reverse complement strand
TGATAAAATGCAGAAGTTACAGAACGCAGGTAGACATAGTTTATGAATATCATCTCCCAACCTGCCCTTCAGTTCATTATGCTTTTGGTAGACAGATAAAACACACTCATTTTTAAATAAATTATCCTATTAAATAAATCATCTGATTCCAGAGGGCTCATTGTTTTTAATCTCTTTATCCTCCTTGTTACCTTCTTCAATACCTGCTTTGTACTCAGAATCAATAACATCTCTTATCTTTCTCGCCTTTTTCTTGCCTATAAGGGATACCTCTTTGAGTTTGTCTTCAGCAGAGGATACAATATTCCTGACACTTCCGAACTTCTTCAATAAGTCCCTGGCTGTTGACAATCCAACTCCAGGCAAAGATGAGACAACATACTCCTGCTGTTCTTTCAATGTCAACGGCTTTCTCGAGTGCAGTTCATAATGATTCTCATTGCCAAGTTGCTCCTTCTTTGCTATTAAATAGAAAAGATCCGCTGTCTCGACAGCATTTTTACTCCATAAAATAGGAACTCCATAATTTATTATTAATGTTATAATCATTCCATTAACCGCATTCTTATGAATGTTCCTTTCAGAGTAAATATCAGAACTCCCCTCAACGAGAATTATTGGCCTTTCGTAGTTCTCTTTCAATTCCTTAACCTGACTGAGTAATCTCCCATCTATTATAGAATCAACAAAGTCCTTTTTTGTTTTTAATTCCACTGCAACTCTCTGGCTGAGAATATAATCACCAATATCCAATCTCTTCAAATCAACTTTAACACCCTTCTCAAGAAGCAGTTTAAATATTCTGGAGCTCTTTTCTCTATAATCAGCGATTATCAAAATCTCGTTTTTTTTTAAAAAATCGCTCAAATTCCTGTCCTTCTTATACGATGTATTCAATGTCTTGTTAAGATTCAAATCAAGAGTGATCTCTCTTTTTAACTGGAGAAGTATGCGCTTCATTCTCTTTTCTTTGTGGATAGCAACCCACATATAACCTTCGTCTCTCGTCCCTTTTGTATAAAGAACACTAACAAATCCTTTTTCCTGCCTCCCGGTTCTGCCACGCCTCTGTATTTGTCTTATAGCACTCGGTATCGGCTCATAGAAAACAACCCTATCAACCTGCGGAATGTCCAAGCCCTCCTCTCCCACAGAAGTGCTTACAAGAACATTAAAAGCATTATTCCTAAAATCATTGAGAATGCTCTTCTGCTCTTTTTGGCTGAGGCCTGTCCCAAGTTTCTTCTGCTGCCCGACGAAAATCTTCGCTTTGATACCCTGTTCAATCAGGCGTTCAATAATCTTTGAAGCAGAGTCCCTGTACTGCGTAAAAACAATTATCTTTGAATCCGGCTTTTTGTTTATATCCTTTTTTATTATGTCAATAAGTACAGGTATTTTAGGATGCTCAACTCCTTCTTTGTACAGGAGATTTGTCTGTGATATTGCAGCGGTAAAATTGTGGTCTTTCATAAGATTCTTAACCGCTTTGACTTTTGTATTCTTCGCTTCCTCTACAAACCGGTTGAAATACTTCTTTAGAGCGAAAACTCCCTGTGTCTCTATTAATTCAATAGCATGCTGGACTTTAACTGCCTGTGCCAGCAGGGAAAGGGCCCTCATAATAGAATAATCTTTATTCTGATTTAATTCACGCCTGAGCTCAAGTTGAAGTTCAAGCAAGCCCTTCTTGGTGATAGAATTCGAGATATCAACATGGGCTGTCTTCTTAATCATATCTATTTTTTCCCTATAACTCGTTCTGAGAAGGTCTCTTATCTGCTTGAATTCAGCTGGCAGTTCAATTCTTTTCCAATCAACAAGGGTCTCCTTCACATAGGGCTTAACATCAAAATCATCAACTGTTCTAACTTCAACATTTTCTATGAAGAGGTTTTTACACACCTCTCTTATCTTCTCAACATCACTTCCTGGCGAAGCAGTCAAGGCAAGGATTCGTGGGAAATTAGCTCTCTCATCATAATGCCTTGCAATGAAAACATAAGAGTAATTACCGACAGCCCTGTGCGCCTCGTCAAATATCATCAAAGAAACATCTCTTATATTCAACTTGTCTGAAATCACATCATTTTCAAAACCCTGAGGTGTTGAGAAAACAACCCTGACTCTATTCCAGAGAGCAGCCCTCTTATCAGGTCTTGTTGAGCCAGTAAAAACAACCATCTGCTCAGGATCAATAGTAGTATACTTCTTAAAGGTCTCATAATGCTGCTCGACGAGAGGTTTTGTCGGAGCCAAAAGGACAACCTTTGATTTTGGAAAATCATTCAATCTCTTGATTGAGAGCATCATGGCTATTGCTGTCTTTCCAAGACCTGTAGGCAGTACAACAAGAGTGTTCTTGCTGAGAGCAGAGGCAAAAATGGTCTGCTGATACAACCTTGGCTTGAAATCCTTTAACTTTATCATCAGAGCAAAGAAGGTTCACTTGTTTAAAAAGTTTTACCAAGGAGAAGTCCTGTGATGATATATACTAATCATAAGGGTTATAATACATTCTAACTTTCTGATTATTTAACAAAAATTTAACTGAATGGTTTGTCAATGAATATAGGAATTAACAGAGCGAGCAGACCAATGAATAATGAGCCGATGAGAGTAGATATTAAACCAGAGTAAAACAACAATATAGAAGCACCGATTATAAGACCTGTTGAGAAGAAATACAAATAACGGGAAGCATAGAATATCTTGCTTCCATCCAGTGGTGGAATTGGAATCATAGAAAAGAGAGCAAAGTATATGTTTATAAGTACGGCTTTACTTACTAGAGGAGAGGGGGAGATAAAAGACAGGTACCTGAACAGCATGGCCAGGATTATATTTGCGAGGGGACCCATAAAAGCAACCATACCCATACCGAAATAATTGAGTTCGTACCTAAAATAACCGAGACGATGTCCTTCTAAGAAATGGAGATAAAAACCGCCAACAGCTATGAAGAATAAAATTCCATTTGTTAAAAGTGCAAGAATAAAAGCAAGGACAAGACCAAAAGTCCATATCTCATACTCTGCCTGATAACCTAAGTCCAGGGCATAAATCTTCTGTGCAGACACATGAACGAGAATAGCAAGCAGTGTTATTAAGAACGCATTGAAGAGATTCCTCAAACCGAATGCAATATTAACCTGATTTCCGTAACCCCATTCTCTAAAACTTAAACACAACGCAAGAATGAAAGCAGTTAACAGTAAACCCCTAAGCTCCTTCTCATTAAACCTAAAATATCTCTTTACTTTATCTTGGAGATTATAAAATCCATACATAGAATAAAAAATGATTTCCCTGTTTTTAAAATTTACTAATTATTCTATTTCAGTGAAATTAAATCTCAGGAGAAAATTTCAAGAGAAACTAAAAGTATAAGACACACTAACATTGCTTTTACTATACTTCTGCAGCAGTTTATACACGCCATTAATATGTCCGGCACCTAAGACACAAAGAATCTTCTCACCCGGATTGTTCTGTACAACTTTGATGAGATTCTCTGATATGACCTTGTTCCTGTCTTCAACAAGAACTTTATAAATATAAGGATACCTCTTTCTCATAAGGTTCATTATTTTAGTTATTAGTTTATCGCTTGGAACTTTCCTGAGGTTTAAAGTCATTCTCTCTTGAGGAATAAAAAAACCCAGCAGAGGATCAATAAATACCAACTTTAACTTTTCAGATAGGGGAATCTCATTTGAAAAATTCTTCAATGTTCTTCTAATATTCTGGTCAACCAGTATGATTTTAATATTCTTATTATTCATCGCTATTTTCAAAGCTGTTTCCATTTCAATTCCCGGCTTAACTCCTAACCTGGCAGCCAGTTTCTCCTGAATAAAGGAAGCAACTTTGGCAAAAAGGAAACCCTGAATTCCAATACCTTTTATTCTGTAATACTCCTTGTGATACTTCTGCTTCTTAACTCTTAAGAGCAGAGTATTGAATCTTTCAGCATCAAGTTCAAGAGCCAACATACCAGGATTCTCCTTCTTAAAAAGTTCTTTGACCTGCATCGCGCTCTGCTCTGCAATGTGTGAGGTTCCAAGAAGAATCACATCACTGAGTCCAATATGTATTCTCTTAATCATAACATAGGGAGAGTAAACCCCTTTAAAAAGATTTGTCAAATACCTGTCAAAATGAGGGCTTACCCTAAGGAATTATCTAACAGAGATTCAATGGCAATATGAAGAAGAGAGTAAACAATTCAACCAGGAGAAGAATGAAACAGAACAGGACAAAAGGCAGGACAAAAACAAAACCAAGTCAAAACAAACATCAATACAAAAGGGGATAACCCAATCAGGGAGTAGAATGCAACACGAATATCAGTAATGGAATGAAGTAAGAAAACTTATCTTATGGAGGGAAGGTCAACCACATAACAGCAAATGCTGCAATAAGAAAAATAAGGACTATACTCAGAACTTGCGGTGTTACGAAAATCTTCATTACATTCTCAGTTAAGTCACTGCCTGATGTTGTAGCATTCACAGCACTGCCAGAGGAAGGATTCGTACCAGAGGTTACATTCAAAAAATAAGCCCCATAAACCTGAGAGAAAGCAATAAGTACAATAAAACCTAAAAAACCCAAAAAGGTCACATGAAATGGCCCCCAATGCCCCATCGCCTTCTCAATATCAGATGTCCTAACTCCGAGGGTAACCATACCAACAAGGATAAACACTAAAATTAAGAGCATGATAAAGAGCCAGGGGATTAATATTGAAACGAGCTTTGTAACATTAGGATTTAGTATGGTAAAAAAAGCAAGGAGAAAAGCTACAAACGCATTAAGATTTTTACTTTTTAGAATATTTGTTAATTGGAATATGGCATAAGTTATAACAAAGACAAGTAGGAACATCATTATGTTAGTAAATTTTCCAAGCAGAGTTGCATCAAGTAAAGTTGCCATTTTAACCTCAAAGTACTTAATGAATATAAAGTTCTATAAAACGGAATGATTTATAGATTAAAACAAAACAATAAAATAAAACAATGAATACAGAGCAATAGGTCAAATTAAATTTGAAGGACTTCGGTACTTTTTAGATTTACTCCTTTTTCATTAAATTCTTCCCAATATTCTCAGCTATATCTCCAGCACTTTCATCCCCGCTGCTCACAAAGGCGATGATTCCGATGAACACCGCAGTAATGATGATAAGCGCTGTCACATGAGGATCAATATTGCTAAGCCATTCAAAGTGGAACCATCCTGCTGCGTTCCCAAACACCAAAAGGACAATTCCAAAGGCCACCCAGGGAACCCAACCTGCTTTCTCAGTTTCCATTTTGGCTCCAAATGTGGCTGTCAGCAATAAGCCCATAATAATTAGGACTATCCAAAATGAGACCTTGGGGATAGCAGTATTTATCGCATTGACTACATCATAACCCTGATAAGTACCCATAATATGGGGAATGATAACCAGTAGAGCAATAACCAATGCTATCATAACATTAATGTTCTTCTTTCCCTCACCAATAATTTTTGATTTCTCAAGAACAGCAAAAACAATAGTAAATATCAGGATAAATGGCAGAAGGACATCAGCAAGACCTAAGCCAACTAATAATTGTATAAAATCTCCAAACATTCCTCCAACAACCATAAAATCACCTCATATGATAATAAATTTAACCTTATGTACTATCTAATTTTATATATTATTTAAAGTTTTTCATGAATTACAACAAATTGTAAAAACCATAAAAATAATGAATATGAGCAGGTTATGAACCTGAATTTGAACCTGAATTATTAGTGGGTGGAGAGGGTGACTTTGTTATGAAAAAGATAGAACCACCAAGCAGGATTATGAGCAGTATTCCCGCCCAGATTTGAGAGTTCAGAGAATTACCAATTAAATTCCATATATAGGAGAGCCATGTTTCTCCTGAGTCAGTTTTTATTGATGATAAAAAGATTACTGCAAGACCCAAAAATATTATGGCTTCAAAAACACCCTTCCATGCTCCTGTAAGCTCAATTCCCTCATCTGACTCTTTTCTAAGAGCACCAACGAGCATTAAAAAAAGTATGGTTATTAAAAGTAAAAGCACGAAGTTTGATGTTGTTTTTGTTATTACCTGAACGAGTTTATTTGACATAACAACAAAGAATGCAACAACAAAAGCAGTCATTGCATTTAAGTTTTTTCTCGTATATTTTTTATTATCAATCGTTTCAACACCGAAGACCTTTGTTTTCTCAAGAATGGCAAACACGATTGAAAAAACAAGGAGAAAGGGAAGAACAATATCACCTAAACCTATCTTATCGCTAAGAATACCCAACGATTCTCTCATCATGCTCATAAGCTTAAACTATATTAGTATACTATTTAAAACTTTCGCTTAACCGCTAAAATCATCCAGGCAGGATAATTGCAGATAATTCAACCAGTTTAAGCAACAATCAATATAACAGGAAGTGTTATCAAAGCAAAATTAAAGCAGATTAAACTCTGTCAAAACTCTTAAGAAAATCTATCAATTCCCTCGCTTTCTTCAACTCTAAAAAATCATCCTTGCTTATTGCAGGAACGCCTTCAACCCCTTTGTGAATTCCTCTACGCTTCTTCTTAAAAATAAGTAAGGAATTAACATTGAGTAATCTCGATATGAGCCCTGTTCTCGGTTTGGATGAGTTCACTTCGGTGAGTATAATGTCATTATCATGTTTTGCAATAATGTTAAAAGGAAGATTTTTGGTGTCAACTGCCTCAAAACCGAGTTCTTCGTATTTCCTGGCAAATATGGAATTCTCAAACCTAAATTTAGGTCTTTCAATTCTCAGATTTATTGTCTTAAATATACCTGGCCCGAACAGGTGATACAATCTAAAAGCCCTGTTAGGAGTCACTTGAGAGGATTCTTTCTCATACTTATAAACCATTTTCCTACTAACACCTACTTTTCTTGAAACATCATTCAATGACAGATTAAGCTCTTCTCTTTTATCTTTGAGAACTTTGCCATCAATAACAGCAATTATTCCGGCTTTCGTGCTCCTAAAAAAGATGGGCTTATTGTCTATTAAGAATTTAAACGTCTCAAAATTTATCATAGGCAGAGAAAACCTGTTGTAAAAAACACCATCTTCCAGCTTAGTGTTTATTCCACGATTACTTGCAATTAAGAGAGGATAAGCATTAAGTATTGAAGAAACATTCAATAATTGCAAAGCATTCTCTTTTGTTATTGAATTACCATCTTTCAAAACCTTTATCAATAGTATTTTTTTGTCTTTACTTGCTAGAATATCAAAACTTCTTGTAAGCTGTTTGACAGCAAAACCTCTTTTTAAAAGGAAAAATGCCAGCTCTTCCAGTATGGTGCTTTTAGGATTCATAATGCAGAATAGGACCTTCTTATTTTAAAATGTTTCTAACAAAACATTAAAAGGGAAATAACTGAAGGAGAAAATATTGAAAGAGAAAACCAAAAAGAATAAAAAGACATTTAAAAGACCAGGCATAAGACATAGATTTTAATCAAAGAGGACTTCAATATGTTGATGCTTAATAAACTGCTGGGTTCAAGAGTTGTAGATAAAGATGGGGAAACAGTCGGAAAATTAATCGACTTTGTAATAACAAGGGAGCCAACACCCGACATTAAGGATGTAGTTATCCTGACTGACAGAAAAATCAGAAAAATAGAGTGGTGCGTCAAATCAATAGATAAGGATATAAAATTAAAAGTGAAGAAAAGGAATTTAAAATTCAATATTATAAATTCATCAGATCTCCTGTTAAGAAGAACATTTCTTAATGAAGTCGTTATCCTATTAAATACAAAGAAAGTTGTTAGATTAAGTAACATCGGATTGAGCAATAAGAATAATAAACTTGTTGTCATAGGAGGATTCTATAGAAGAGGTTTTCTAGTGCGGAAGGAAGAGTATGTTGAATGGGAGAAAGTGCTCCCTTTAATAGAAAACATCCGATTGAGAGAGAGTCTTGAACTCGAAAGAATTCCAAATGCAGACCTGGCTGAAATAATAAGTTCATTGGGAAGAAAAGAGTTGAAGATTCTGTTGAAGATGCTAAACGGAAAAAAAGCCGCGGAGGTTATCTCCCGGCTGGATAACAAAAACCTAAAAAGATGTGTCAAAGTAATGAATGAAAAAACACTGCTTGATTTCCTCAACCTCCTTAAAGCAAGCAGAGCCGCGAGCATTTTAAAACAACTGAGTGGAAAGAGGAGAAATAAATTGTTATCAGAGATGGAAATTAAAAAAGTCGGGGAAGTAAATGAGATATTAAAATACAGCAAAAGTGAAGTTGGAAGCTTGATGGATTTAAAACCGATAAGCTTCAACAAGAGCAAGACCGTTGGACAAATAATTAAGGAATTAAGGGAACAGAACCCTGACGAGAGAAACCCCTACTATTTATATGTCACCGATGATGACAAGAGAATTGTTGGAGTTCTAACATTAAGGCGACTTCTGGTTTCTAATGAGAAACGAAAAGCAGGAGACATAATGCTCAAAGATGTCATACGCTTAGAAACACGGGACAGCATAGGAAAAGCAAGAAGGATTATGAAGAAATACAGATTCTCAGCACTTCCAGTTGTAAACTCAAAACAGGAATTAAAGGGAATCATAACAATGAAGAGAATTCTGGGCAGATAAAAACCTACAGAATTAATTAAAGCACTCTCTTGACACTTTTATATTCTGGCTTAATGTGTCTATTTAAATGTTTTTATCCCATATATCTTATCTCAGTTTGTAGTTGGGACATTTCTTGCACTGCTCAGGAGGATTGCTTGGATCTTCAATCTTTTCAGGACAATCCGGATAAGTGCCTATACAGTTAGGATACGCCCTCACTCTCCTCTCAAACTGTTTCTGCTCTCTCAACCAGCGGGGAGTTATCTTCTTGATTTGCCTCTTGCTTTTCTTTCCCATAAAAGTCACCTAAACGGATGAAAGGGGTTAAGTTTAAAAACATTTTGGAATTAGACAGGGGTATGGAACTCGAAGAGTTTTCAACTAAGATTAAGGAAGCGATAAAAAAACAAGAGATTGCCGTTTTCACAGCGATATGTGAAGTCACATACAGAGGGCGGGCTGAAAGCTATCTGTCAGAGGGAGAACGGCTGATAATAATAAAACAGGATGCCACTCTCCTGATTCATCAGCCGAAGAACAATCTGCCGATAAACTATATGAAAGAAGGAACAAAGTATTACATAAAATTAGATAAATCAAGTGGAGAAGAGAGAATCATAATAAGGTGTGAGAATTCGAAATATAAGGAGAAGATGATTATAATTATTAAGAGAGTTTATTTGTTCCACTCCCAAAAATTAGAAGACAATAAGAGATTAATATTAACAGGAACAGAAAAAGATATGGCAGATATGATAATAAAAAACCCAAAATTAATAGAAGAAAATTTCAGACCGTTAAGCAGAGAAGAACACACCAAGTACGGATTTATAGATGTCTTTGGTTATGACAAAAACAATAATTTTGTAGTCATTGAGACAAAAAGGTATGTAGGTGATTTAAAGGCGGTCTCTCAACTTAGAAGGTATGTCGAAAGAATAAAAAAACTAAAAGGAATATCAAAAGTCAGGGGAATACTTGCATGTCCGAGAATAACACCAAATGCGAAGAACATGCTTAGAGATTTTGGTTTTGAATATAAGAGAGTGATTCCTCCAAAATATTTGGAGGATGAACATAAAAAACAAAAAAATATATTTGAATTCTAAAGATTCCTCACATATGGAGTAAACAACGCTTAACTTATCCTATCTTAGTTCTGGACATCAACGACCTCAATATCGAAGTTAAGGTCCTTGCCAGCCAAGGGATGATTTAAGTCAAGAACAACATTGTCTCCCTTTACTTCTTTAATCAGGGCATATGCATTTGAACCATCAGGAGCAGTCAACATTATATGCTTTCCAGGTTTGACCTCAACTTTACCTTCTAAAAAACTCTTTGGAACCTGAAGGAGCAGAGCGTCATTCCTGGGACCATATGCTTCGGTTGAGTTTATGTGAAGTTTCCTTCTATCGCCCTTTTTCATACCGATAAGAGAATCCTCAAACTTCTTTATCACCTGCTTAGAACCAACCTTAAACCTGAAAGGTTTGTCCTTATCCTCAACTTTATCAAAGACAGAACCATCATCGAGAGTGCCCTTGTAGACAATACTGACAGTTGAACCAATTTTTACTTTGCCATTATTGTTTATTCTATTATCCTCAGTTATCTCACCATTACTATTCATCCCGGTATAATCGTCTACTTTACCGCTATCATTTGTCTCATCGCCGTCATTTACCTTCTCTTTATCCCTAATTATATCCTTATCCTTTACTTTGTCCTGCCTAACTTCCTGTTCTGCATTACTCCCCTGCTTTTGATTAACTTTGTTTTCATCAGGTCTTATATTTTCTTTACCTGACTCTTCATTGTGTTCATTCATTATTTTATCTTCTTCCATTTTAACCTCCTACATCAAAAAAATGCCTGTATTAATCCTGCGTAAACCTTAAAACCGTCAAACCCAGGAATTGGCAACATATTAAATATGAATAAGAAGAGATTAATCTTTGAAGAGAGCAACCAAAAGGGCATATACTTCCTGCTTGAATGCTTAGTCATAACCTTTGATACAATGAACAAGATGAAGTTCATACCAGGACCTGCAAGGGCAATCATAGCAGATTGAAATGGAGTTGCACCTCCTGATATAGATACAAAAGCAGGAACAAAAAAGATAAATGGAAATCTCATTAATTTCAAAAGCAGAGCAAGGAACAACCAAAAATAAGCAGCGTGGAATGTTGCCTGCAAACCAAAACTCAATGCAACAAGTTTATGAGATAATTCATGTAATATAATCGCAGGAGCAACCAGAGCAATAGAGAACTCAAAACTATCCCAGTCAAATCCTGCCTTCGCTGAATAAGGGAGAGAATAATAACCATAATTCTTTGTTTTTCTCGGTGCGAAGTCCTTAAAAAAATCAGCAAATATAAAGCCGATTATTAAGGACATAGCTACAATATCCATAATCTCTCCAAAGCTCAGGAACATAAGGCAAAGGTTAAAGGATAGGTTTATAAATGTTATGAAAGGATTAAGAGCATAAAAGAGGAGCACAAACAGGTTAAGATACAAAATAAGCGCGATGAAAGCAAGAATGGACAGCAAAAGAATAAAAAGAAAATACAAAAAGATATAATTAAGAAGAAGCAGGTAATCAGGTATAATGATGGCGGGTAAGATGGAAAAACAGAAACATCTCAAAAAGAATAGCAACAAAGGAAAGAATAAGACAAACGAAGAAGTATCAGAATTAATACTGAAAGAAATTATGAAGAAGAAGTTAATTGACAATATCGACAGATTAAAATCCAGAGGAAAAATTGAGAATTTAAAGAGAAACTTATCCAGAAAGTACAAACTCAGCAAGATGCCAACGAATATTGTCCTTCTGAACTATGTCAATAACCTAAGAATAAGCAATGATAAAAAGAATAAACTCAGAGAACTTCTACTCACAAAACCTTCACGTTCTATATCAGGCGTTACTCCGGTGGCAATAATGGGCTACCCGTTCCCCTGCCCTCATGGAAAATGCGCTTACTGTCCAGGAGGACCCGAGAGTTATTTTGGAGAAACACCTCAGAGTTATACAGGGAAAGAACCCGCATCGAGGAGAGCACTTCGCGCTCATTACGATTCATACCTTCAGGTATTCAACAGATTGGAGCAATACCTCGTAATGGGGCATTCTCCAGAAAAGGTTGAATTAATAATTATGGGAGGAACATTCCCAAGTTTTAAAATAAATTACCAGGACTTCTTCATAGAGTATGCTTTCAAAGCAATGAATGATTTCTCAAGATTATTCTACAAGAAGGACAAAAGAAATAAAGATGAAAAAAAGATTTTCAATTACAAAAAATTCATCGAGTTCTTTGAACTTCCGGCTGTATTCAAAGATGAAAGGACTAAGAGAATACAAACAAAATTGTTAAACCTCAAATACAAAGGAAAAACAAACTTAAAGAGAGAGCAAATAAAAAATGAAAAGTCAAGGATAAGAGATGTTGCATTGTGCATAGAAACAAGACCTGACTATTCTATGGAGAAAGACATAAACCAGATGCTCAAACTAGGAACAACAAGAGTTGAGCTTGGAGTTCAAAGTTTAAAGGATACTGTATTAAAAAGAGTCAACAGGGGACACTCTGTCGGTGATGTTATAAAAGCAACCCAGCTGTTGAGGGACTCTTTCCTAAAAATAGGTTATCACATAATGCCTGGAATGCCCGGCGTGAGCATGGAAGATGATGTTAATACATTCAAAGAATTATTTTCTAATCCCGACTTCAAACCAGACGCCTTAAAAATCTACCCCTTAATGGTGTTCAAGGGGACAAAGGTCTATGAATGGTGGAAAAAAGGAAAATACAGACCTCTAACAACAAAGGAAGCATCAGAAATAATTGTAAAATCAATGAAATACATACCAGAGTATTGCAGAATAATGAGAATACAGCGTGATATACCAACAAAATACAGCGAGGCAGGAGTTGACATAACAAACTTCAGGCAGTATGTTCAAAAGAAAATGGAAAAACTCAAAATTAAGAGCAGGGACATAAGAGCGAGGGAGCCGAGAGGAAGAAGAATTGACTTCAATAGCATAAGATTAATCAGAAGAAACTATGAAGCAAACAATGGGCAGGAAATATTTCTAAGCTATGAAGATACAAAGAATGACATTTTAATAGGATTCGTAAGGTTGAGAATTCCCTACAAACCATTCAGAAAGGAGATTACAGAAAAGACAGCGGGAATAAGAGAACTCCATGTATATGGAAGAGCAATACCAATAGACGAGAAAATAACAAAGAATTCAAACAAAGGCATTGACAAATATGAGAAATTACAACACCGCGGATTCGGAAGAAAGCTAATGGAAGAGGCCGAAAGAATCGCATTGGAGGAATTTGACAAAAACAAGATGCTGGTTATATCAGGTATAGGTGTGAAAGAATATTACAAAAAACTTGGTTACAAAAAAGAAGGTGTTTACATGGGAAAGAGATTAAAATAAAGGGAGCAAACTAAAAAGAGCAAGAAATTAAAATTAGATAATAAATCAAAAAGGATACAACAGAATATTAATAAACTAACCATCAGGTAATCAACAAATAAACTTTTAAACTTCTCGGCATTCTCAACTATATGGAGCAATCAAATAAGATAAGTGCAAACCATAGAGGAAAAACAGAAGGAAATGCCTTCAATGAAGAACCTGTTGAAATGCCATGGGCTTCTAAGTATAAGAAAGATATAAAACTAAAATTTGAGCAGAGATACAAAGCATTACTCAGAAGCGATGAGGAATACAATAAATTTCTAAAATACTCTTTCTCCTTTCAAAAGGACTCCTTCAGGATAAACAGGATAAAGGTAAAATCAGATGAGGGCATAAGAAAAATTATCAACAACCTAAAAAGATTTTTCAAATTAAAACAAATACCCTGGTTCAAATACGGATACTTCTATGAAGGTGAAAGAAGAGACATTGGAAACACATTAGAACATATGCTCGGTTATATTTATGTACAGGAAGCTGCTTCAATGCTCCCAGCAATTATACTTAATCCAAACAAGAACGACAGAGTTCTCGATATAGCAGCTGCTCCGGGTTCAAAAACAACATTAATATCACAGTTGATGGACAACGAGGGCATTATTGTTGCAAACGACCCTGACTTCCAGAGAGTTAAAGCATTATCTATGAATATACAGAGAATGGGCTCAACAAATATTGTGATAACAAACAGAGATGGATTAAAAATAAATGACTCATTCTCAAAAATCCTAGTGGATGCTCCCTGCTCTGGAACAGGGACAATAAGAAAATCGTTGAAGACAATCCAGATGTGGAATCCAAATATGATAAAAAGATTATCAAAACTGCAAAAGAAACTTATAGAGCATGCATTCAACATGCTGGATGAAGGTGGCGTTTTGGTTTACTCAACATGCACCTTGGAGCCAGAGGAAGATGAAGGGGTTGTTAACTTTCTGATAAACAAATATGAAAATGCAGAATTGGAAAACCTGAGGAATCTAAACCTTAACATAAAATCGTCAGAGCCAATTGTTGGTTTTGAAGGTAAAGAATTCGACAGCAGAGTCAGGAAATGCCTGAGGATATGGCCCCAGGACAACAACACTGACGGATTCTTTGTTGCAAGAATAAAAAAGTCAAGTCAATAAAAAAAAATCTTAATTGACACAACTCTTAATTAATGTTTTTCAGATTTTAGTATTATATCTATCTCTGTGTGAGAGACAGAACACCCATTCAGCTTCAAACCCCACAGCACAGAATCGAGTAATTCTTTGTTAAGATTTTTATAAATCTTCTCTTCACTTGGGATTATATATTTATTGAGTAATTTATACTCGTAAGCCAGAGTTGCAAGCTCAACAGATCTTATTATTTTAATACCATCTGTCAATTTTTTAAGTTTGTTCAGTTTATCATAATCAACTGTTACTTTTGTGTGCAACCTCCTCTGCATTAAATTAGCAAGACGCTCGGGCTCTTCAACAAGCATCCTTGTCGTTCTCTCATCGATAACAACTGCTTTTGATTTCAAAAGTTTAGCTGCTGCCAGGACCTGCATTTCACCCGGCTGGACTATCTGAATAAATGCATTATGCGCTTTAAGGGTATGATTGGTAATGTCTATTAAATTCTGAGATAAAATACTAATCTCTTCACTCTTAACTAAATTGAGATTTCCAACATAGAGCTCCCTTAAGACCTGCATCGCCTCAAACTTAAACCTTTTAGTTCTAAGAGGATTATCAATACACTCTATCTTAACGGCTTCTGGAATAATAAAAGAACCGCCAAATATTTTCTTCAACGGATTCAACACCCAGAGAAGATTATTAAGTGTTAAACTTATGATTGGTCCTGTATCAAAGATTAATGATTTCATATCCCACACTTAATTAATTTCTTTGAAAATCTTTCTTGCAAAGGATAACCTTGACTTGACATTCCCGGGGCTGTATTCAGTAATCGATGTTTTTCCTATGTAATTCATAAGCTCCCACTGGCTTACCCCCAGCATGGAAGCAGCCCTCGCAAGAGATATACCATGATAATAAACCCTTGAGCTCTTCCTTATCTTTGCCTGATTGATTACCTCCTCGACATACAGATGAAGCTCCTTATCAATCGTTGAGATAACCCTAAAAATACTTGAGATTATCCTCCTGTAAAGTTTGTAATTCTGCTTTGCAAGTGCTATACTTGCCTCATCAAGTTTATGAACAAAGGAGTTGGCGTCAACTTTACCCCTCTCAAGTATTTTTGAGAGAGCATAAATAAGAACAGCTATTGTTATCGAGTCCTCATCCTGAAATATACTCGCATCATGAATAGTATGATTGCTGAGCTCTTTTAATGAGGCGGTATTCTGCTCTTTAACAAGAACGATTGCCCTGGCAAGTATATCCAATAAGTCCTGTCTGACTATCTCAATCATAATCAAAAAAAAGAAGAGTATTTATTTTAATGTTTTGAGATTATTAGATAGTAGTGAGTAAAAAAGTATCTGAAAAGAGAGGTATGTTAATCACTACTTAGTAACGAAAAGCTTATAAATGAAGAAAGTATACTCTCCTTATGAGCTTATATCAAAAATTAAACAGCACGGAACCGTCAATTAAATACTCTCTTTTTTTAAAGATTCGTCAAAACACGAGAGAGCATCTTAAAAAATACTTTGAAGTAAAAAACGGAGAAGTATGGCTATATAAAAATCTTGGAATTGATAAATTTAGGATGTATTGGTTCAACGGCGGAAGCTACTGGTCAAATAAAAACAAGAATATATCCTGGCTAAATTTACCGCAAAAAAGTAAACTGGAAAAGATTGTAGAACTAATAAAAATAACAAAGCAAGTCGAAACCGTTCACTTAATCGGAACCGCAGTTACTCTCCCTCTTATAATAAAATGTTTATCTGACCATAATTATGTTGGGGCTGCCTCCTTCTCCGCATTAGAAATAATTGGAAACCTTTATCCTATTATGAGCCAGAGAGTAATAAGGAACAAGTCAGAAAAATTGCTCAAGTTGTACAATAAACGGTAAAAGGCAGTATTCTTTTAGAAAAATATTTAAACCTAACAAAATCCATAATTTGCATGGCTAAATTTTTAACTTTTTTCAGAAAGTTTTTTTGGAACATATTCAAGAGGAAGAAACATCTGAAGATAGGATTATACGGACCTCCTAACGGTGGAAAAACAACTCTGGCGAATAGGATATGCCAGGACTGGCTCGGCGAGGATATGGGTAAGGTATCAAACATAGCTCACGAAACAAGGGAGATACAGATTAAAGAGCAGGTTCATATAAAATCAGGCAAGAAGGAATTGTCATTCAATCTCGTTGATACTCCGGGAATAGCGACAAAGATTGATTATGAGGAGTTCATAAAAGCAGGGCTCAAAGAGGAGGAAGCGAAGAAGAGGGCAAAAGAAGCAACAAAGGGAGTCATCGACGCAATAAAATGGCTCGACAATATGGATATAGTTATTGTTGTCCTCGATTCAACGAAAGACCCGTACAGCCAGGTTAACCTAACTATCATTGGAAACCTCGAAGCCAGGAAGATACCTGTTCTCGTTGTAGGAAATAAAATTGATTTGAAGAAATCAAACCTTAAGAAGATACAAGCGGCATTTCCGCAATACAGAGTTATTGGAATATCAGCCAAATACGGAAATAACATAGAAGAATTTTACAAAAGCATATTTGAGGTTGCAGGAAGATGATAACAATAGAATTTGTTCCCCAAGCAGAACTTGCGAAATTAAGTTCATTAGGTAAAATCAGGAAGCTCTTAAAACTGGCAAAAGAAGATAAGATTGTTATGCTTGAAGGAAGGTTAAAGCCAGAGGAGGAAGCTGAACTAATAAAAATAAATATGGAAGAGATAGACGACGAATTCAAAGGAATTGAATTTGCGGTTATAAACCCGGAAGAGGAAGAAAAACTTAATTTTATGAAAAAGTTCAGGTTGAATCTCGTAAATGTTCTTCTCAGATACAGACCCGGTTTTACAATAGTAGGACCTGCCTCTGTCGTAAAGGAAATAAAGAAAGACCCGCATAAGATAGAGCTTTTTATGAAGGAAGAGGAAAAGAGAAAAAGTGGTAAAAAGAGCAAGAAAAAGAAAAGCAGGAAATAAAAAGATAAGAATATCTGATTCTAAATAATAAAAAGAGTTATAAATACCTCCTACTTTCTAAAGTCAATGCCACACCAATGCGTAAGATGCGGAAAGATTTATGATGATAATGCACCGGAATTATTGACTGGATGCAGTTGTGGGGGCAAACTCTTTTTCTACATAAAAAAGGATAGATTAGAGGAATTAAAGAAAGCAACATCAAAACTGACAAAGAAAGAAAAGGAACAGATTGAAAAAGATGTGAGGGACATAGTTGGGGAGAACGAAGAAAAACCGGTAATACTCGACTTTGAAAGCATAAGGATACTGAAACCAGGAAAATATGAGATTGACTTGATTAAGTTGTTCGAAGGCAAGCCACTCATATACAAAATCGGGGACGGCAAGTATGTCATTGACATTCAGAGTACATTTGAGGACTTAAACAAAAAAAGAAAAGCGAGGAGATAAATTAAAGGGACAACACAAAAAGAGAAGTATAAAAACTCCACTTCAATTATTCCATTAATCATTGAGTAATAAGCTCTTATAATAAGAAGAAGCAAACTTAAGAAGTTTGACCTTCAATTCGTTCTCATCTGTTATAATAGAACTGGAGGCATCACTTTCACTTTGTTCATTACCATATTTCTTTAATTCTTCCAAACTATTTTTTATCTTATCTAACACAGAAACACGCTCATCCCCGCATAGAAGATTTGTTTTGCTCACAAAAACAACAATCGGCTTTTTAAACGATTCAATCCTAACAAGAAGGCGAATCTGCTTCTTAACTTCCATAGTAGAATCAATAACAAAAATTATAATATCTGCCAGATCACGCATTGCAAGAAATGACTGCAGTTCAATATTATTCATCTTATTAATCCTGTTAAGTGTTCCGGGAGTATCTAAAAATTGAATCTCAATGTTATTATTTTCTAAATAGCCAATGTTAATTCTTTTCGTTGTGAATGGATAAGGTTTTATTTCAGGCATTGACTTTGTGATTAAAGATAATAAGGTTGTTTTGCCGACATTTGGAAAACCAGTAATACATGCAGTAAACATATCCTTTATAACAGGGAAGCTATCTATCTCGCGGCGAGCATTATCCAAAAACTCGAGGTCCTTGGACAGTTTCTTAACAATTGAAGATGCCCTACCGAACAAAGCCCGTGCATGTTTCTCATTCTTGGCAATCTTCGATATTTGTTTTGAAGCCCATTCAACTGTCGCAAGCGATTTTTTCAATTTAACAATTCCAACAGTATACTCAATCAATTCTTTATAAAACAGGGGAAGACCATCAATACTTGGAAAACTCTTCACTATATTATTTAAATCCTTGATGAGACATGACTTAAACGAATCAAGTTTCGCATTTTCCTGCTGCTTTTTTTTAGCCCTCCTAAATGCCTTCTCAAGCAAGTCCTGTGGGTAAGGCATCGGAGGTATCCTATTTAATTTGTCCAGTTTAATCATATCACAATGTAAAAATGAAAGATTTAAATAAGTGTTGGTTTTTTATTATAGTATGAATATAATATATGTTAAGTTTGAAAAAATCAATGTAAGAAATTATCTTTTCAAGGAGAGAAGTGCTGTCTTTGAAATCTTTGTTGATGACAGTTATAATAAAGAAATATGGAGCAAAAGATTTAATATCAGGAACGCCATGGCCTCAATAATCAAATTTGTTATAAGACAGGAAGAGTTAAAACACTACAAACTCAGCGAGGGGGGTGTCAGGGTAGTTATACAGGATAAGGAGTTCGTTAAAGAAGTCATAGGAAATTTGTTGCAGGAAATTAATAAATTAGCAGAGAAGCTTGATAAAAAGGATGCTACAGTATATCTTGACACATTATCAAGGATTAACAGATTAAGCATTGATTTTGATAAGAAGGTAAAAGAGTTAAAGACAAAAAAAAGAAACAAAGTTGATGCTAATGACTGGAAGGATAAACTGTCCAGAACAAGATTAAACTTATTAAAGAGGAAAAAATGAAATACAAGAGAAAAGCGATAGAATCCTTACTTTTACTTATGGCATTATTTGCAGTCATCTTCTTACTTGCTTTGTTCGACCAGCAGAACAATGTGCAGATATTCAATATGGGAATGGGCATAGAAAATTATCTTGTTATGATTTTTTGCCTGCTCTCCATAGTAAAAGTCATCTTTGAGATAGGGCACATAGAGAAAGAATAAATAAGAGCAACACAAACAACACAAAATAAGAAAGTAAGGACAGGATAAGAGTAAGAATAAAAATAACAGGTCTCAAACAAGGAATTGTTTTTCTTTTTATCTCATCAAAAATCTCTTTGGATTCCTATCTAAGTCAACAAAAGAATCAACTGCTGACTTTAACTTTGCAGAGGTTGAATTTCCAAAAGCAACTGCTTCAACCCTGCACCCCATCGCCATTTTAAGATGTTCAACTAGAGGAACAAAATCACCATCACCGCTCGCCAGAACAATAGTATCAACTTTTGGAGAGAGTTCAATAGCATCTATTGCAATACCAACATCCCAATCACCCTTCTTGGCACCTCCATAAAAAATCTGCAACTCCTTTGACTTAATCTCAAAACCAATCTTTTCAAGAGCATCAAAAAAATTCGTTTCATCTTTAATATCCGCTTTTATAACATAAGCAATTGCTCTGACCAACTTCCTATGATTGACAGCTGTCCTCAACAATTCCTTAAAATTGACCTTTGAGTTATACAAATGTTTCGCAGAATAATACATATTCTGGATATCTACAAACACAGCAACTCTCTGCTCCTTGTGCTGGACTCCCACCATAAAATCACCTCACAATTTAGCGCACTTACAGGCCTTAAAACCTGCTTTCAACGCCTCTTTCCTTGATTTAAAAATAATTAGGTTCTTACTGTTTATGTTCTTCGCAAACGGACATTGTGGTATGTGAAATTTATCAGAAAGTTTAGAAGCAACAAAATACTGTTTCTCCTTACCTGTCTTAACCTTGTTTTTAACAGTCCCTACTTTGACATTTTCAATACCAACTCCCTCTTTAACCTTAAAATCCTTCTTGGGTGCAATACCCTCTTCTTTGCTTGACCTTCCTTTCTTCGTGGCGGATTCTTCTTCCGCAGCAGGTCTAATGTTTTTTAATGCCTTTAAGTTCAAGTCCTTGAACTCAAACAACATATTACAGTGTTTACAATAATATTTCACTTCATCATTACCAATAACATCTCCACCGCAGAGAGGACAACCGTTCTTAATAACAAAGATTTTATTCTTAATCATAAAATCCCTCGCTGATTTGCTCTTTTTTAATTACTTGCCTTTTTTAATATTCTCAAAGTATATTGTTTGTGTAGGGAAAGCAAAGGCAATCTTGTGCTTGTTGAATTCATTGTAGAGTTTTTCAGAAATCTTTTCCTTCGTAGAATACAAATCATCAAAAGATTTCATCCAATAAACAATTCTGAAATTGAGGGAAAAATCACCCATCCCATCAAAGTAAACATATGGCTCCGGCTCTTTGAGAACACCTTTAAATGATTTAACGACTTTCAAAGCTATCTTTCTGACCTTTTGAATGTCAGAACCGTACTCAACACCAAAAGTAATGTAATCCCTCCTTGGAGTGAGCTGGTTGTGAATAATAATCTTTGAAGAGGCCACTTTTGAATTTGGCAGGATAATAATATCATTATTGTATGTCTTTACCTTAACACTCCTAAAACTCATATCGCTGACAACACCATAGACATTATCATCAAGTTCAATAACATCACCGATTCCAATTGTCTTATCACTCAATATTGAAAGCCCGCTGAAGAAATCACCGAGAGTTGCCTGAACTGCCAATGCAACAGCAACACCAGCGACACCCAAACTGGCGAGCAAAGCAGTAATCTTGACACCCCAGACATTCAGAACAAGCATTACAATAATAAGAATAAGAGTGCCGTTTATTATTTTATTAACAAGAGGAGCCATTGTTTCTCTAAACTTTTTGCTATCACCCAATGACTTGGTCCATAATTCAACAAGGGCTTGTGTGAATACCATAGAGGCGTAACCGAATAGGACAACAGAGATCGACTTGAGAGTGTTAAGCAGATATTTATCAGAGGTAAATACTGAAAGAGAAAATGCCAATGCGTAGAAGAACATCGCCCAAAAAAAGGACTTCAGAAAGGAGTGGGTATACTGCTTTCTTTTTAATTCTCTAATTCCACGAACTAAAACCCACATAATTTTTTTCAATAAGAACAATATAACGAAAGTCCCGATTAGGAAAATAAGAAACTTCAACAAAGATGCAGTAATCATGTCCGAGTTTATCATCAAATCACCTCATAGCAATACTAAACAGTATTATGGATTAGTTAAGTAGTAAATATTAAAAGCTTTTGGTAAGAGCAAACACAAACAGGCACCATAAAAAGTCACTATTCTAAAAGAATAAATTTATAAAGTCATACTATTTAAAGGAATTACTGACGAGGGGGTCAATATGGCAATAAGATTTTGGAAAAAATCAAGTAAGAAAGAGGACGGTAAAGGTTCTAAGGAAACAGAAAATCTTGAATACAAAATAAAGGAAGAAGCGATACCTAAGATTAAAGAACACTTTAAACAAATGTCACAATTTGATAGAGAAGGGACAAAACACAACATAAATGCCCACAATGAGATAAAAAGAATATTCCAGAACATTGAGATGGAACCATGCAGAAGCGATAAAGACGAAGAAGAAGGCAGATTCTTGTATAATATAGTAAATTCATACAATAATAAAGACAATTTTAAATTTAATGGAAGGGTAAGCATAGTTGAGTTATTACTTTGGACTCGTTTGACCTGGGAGTACAAAATGGAAAATCTGCATAATATAAAACAAGAATATGATTTTCTCACTACTCTTTTTGGCAAAGAATTCGGAAAGATTTACATAACAAACTTCCCAATAATGAAACCAGATAGTATAAAACTGCCCTCGGATTACAATACTGCTTTTAAGAAGTTCAGCGAATTAAAACAGGAAGAAATAGAAAAAGAGAATCTTATCTGGACGAATTTTACGGCAGAGCAGGATGAAAAAGAACTCTGGGGTTATATATCCTGGATGAAGATAGTAAAAAGAGAGGAGAATAAAGACAAAGAGACAATCTCGGGTATCGTCCGCGTTGAGTTAAGCATAAAGGAAGAAGTAAAAAACTATTTGACAAGTCATTAAACAAAAATTAAAGATTTAAGAAAACATTAACAGGAGCAATGACAAATAAAACAAACCAAATGAAGATGAACTAAAGGAACAATAAGAAAAATTATTATTGAGCAGCTTTCTTTTCCTGCATAACTATCCTTCCTGACAGAGGAAGTTTATATGTTGCCTTTCTCAAAGCCCTCTTGGCAACCTCAATATTTGGCTTGTCAACATGAACCTCAAACAGAATTTTTCCCTTTTTGACCTGGGCAGCAACATCTCTTGTCTTGCCGAAAGGATGAGCCATACCGGTACTCAACCTGTCTGCACCTGCACTGGTAGCAAGAGGATTTTCCCTTAAAATGTGATGAGGAAACATTCTTATCTTAAAATAATAACCGAGTTTTCCGAGTTTTCCCTCTAAGAACTTATTGGCTGTCAACCTTGCTGACTCTATTGATTCCTGTCTTATTTGCATATTCCTATCAGAGATTAAGCTCAATGTAAAAGCAAAATCTTTCTTGGAGTTGCCCATGTCGAATCTAACAATCTTTAGGTGCGGTCTCGCCTTTATAAAAGACCTCTTCTTATACTTTGAAACTCTTGTGTAAGGTCTCTCCAAATTCCTATAAGCCACATTCTTCCTCAATCTTGCCATGAAAAGGAGGAGAAAAGGTTAGTTTTTAAAGGTTTCGGAGCGGATCATAATAATGAACTACGCTTAAGTATTAAAATAGAAAAATACCTTTTCTTTTATCGTTAAATTTATAAAGCTCATGCCAGTTTCCCTTATTCAAGCGCCGGTGGTCTAATGGCTATGACTGCGGCCTTCCAAGCCGTATATCCGGGTTCAAAACAGCTTTTTGTTTACACAAAAACCTGGGAAAAATGCGGTTTGCTTCCCGTTGGGCACAAACCTAATTTGCCTTCGGCAAAAGGTAAAGGAGATAAAGCAAAAAA
>CAYLQB010000008.1:21320-24168 GCA_964385745.1 uncultured Methanosarcinales archaeon | reverse complement strand
AAATTGATTATTCGATTCTACAACCTGCTGAACACCCTGCTGTGTCCAGCCAGTACTATTTACCTTGGGAGGATGCAAAGGTTGGTAAGGATACAGAAATAACGCAGTTGCAGATGCTAAAACGACTAACCCAACAAGAATTATTCCCAGAGATGCTATTGCTTTTTTATCCATTTTTATCATCACCAAAAAAAAGAACAAATTAATTTATAAACTTATTGAAAACTTCAAACAGGATGGAAGTTAACCCGGGACAAAGGTTTAGAATAAACAAATATGAAATAATACAATCCAAAACATAAAAAATAAGAACATAAGCAATATCAAAAGATTTAAAAAATAATGATTTCTTATTCAAAATCAGTAATTTACTGTGAATATCAAAAACTTTTTAAAGAGAATCTCCATACTATACTCTGGGGGTTAAATGATAATTCTATCAAAAGACGAATTTGGGATTAACAGAGAACAGTACTTGAAGTTAATAGAGAAAGGTGCAATATTCATCTATCCAACTGACACGATTTACGGCCTGGGCTGCTCTGCTTTGAAGGATATAAGTGTTAAAAAGCTGAGAAAAATAAAAAAGAGGCCTAAAATGCCTTTCTCGATTATTATACCCTCAAAGGAATGGATATACAAAAACTGTGAAGTGAAGGATTCTGATGAAAAGTGGATTAAAAAACTCCCGGGTCCCTATACTTTATTATTCAAACTAAAAGAGAAGAACGAACTGAGCAAATTTGTTAATCCAGACACCAAAATAATTGGTATTAGAATACCCAACCACTGGTTCTTTGATTTTGTGAAGGAGATAAATCTTCCTATTATAACAACGAGTGTCAATATTAGTGGGGAGGAGTATATGACTTCTTTAGATAATTTAAACGAAGACATTAAGAAAAGGACTGACTTCATTATTTATGAAGGGGAGATTCAAGGAAAACCGAGCAGAATAATTGACTTAACAGGTAAGGAGGCAAGAGTCATAACCCGATGAATGACAAAGAGAAATAATGAGCATTATAGTAAAATTTAAAAGATAAATAACATTTTAGGATGATATGGTCGGACTGGGTAATTTAATTAAAATAATCCTTAAGGTCGTTTTTTTTGGTATAATAATCGCCGCTTTCCTAGGAGTGAAGGATATCAGTATGGCAAGCACCAATGAAAACCTGTGCAGGGCGAGCATATTAAGGACCTGGAAACTGAATTCTTTTCATTTAACTAATCCTATCGGTCCGTTGAAGAGTAAGATAGCAACACCACATCTTTCTGGCTGTAAAACAAGTTATGCAAGGATAGATAAAAAAGGAATAACAAAAGAGGGAAGGTTGATTTATGACTTCTCAAACTACAGACAAGCACAGTGTAATAAAAGAGAAAATAAGACGATGAGGTTTTTAGCTGATGAAATGGCTTCCTGCTGGAGCATATTTGGCCGTGGAGATTTTGACTTTGCAAAAGTGTATAAGTATGTCTATGGTTCTAAAAATTTTATCTGTTATGTCTGCACTCAGGTTTATATATCAGAGCTACCCTGTGGCAATATCAGCTTCAACAAATTTGAGAACTTCTTAAAAGAGAACACAATAAGAATAAACAATGGCAAGACAGAGACCTCTTATTATGATTATATATATGGAGATTATAATAATGAATTAAAGTCCATGAAATTATCTTTAGATAAAAATAATTACAACCAGAATGACCCTGCTTATGAGATGGATATTCCTCAGGATTATGAATGGGTAACTTATTCGGGACAGGCGGACATGATAAAATCAGGAATCCCTGTAGTAGGAGTTGCCTACCCAAATTTGAATATTAGCGAAAAAAAAACATACTACATCCTATTTCAAGTTATTGGCGCACCTATCTCTTATAAACCAATACCAACCATTCTCTTAGTTAATCTTAATAAAGCACATATTAATTGCGAAAAAATGTTCTCCTGACAATAAGGTTGATAACTATGAGCTCAAAGCGCATAAAGAATAAGAGAGGAATGAATATAACAAGTGCATTAATAGCAGCTATTCTCATAAGTGTCAGTTTAATAATCCTCTTATCTATAATGTATAATATAAAAAGAACCCAGAGGGATACAGAATGGGAAACTATATGCAGCAATAGTGTTAGTGTAATGGCATCTTCCGTTGCATTAACCAAAGCGCATTATGCTTCAGAACTCAAGTGTCCAACAAAATATTATGAAGTAAAACCAAGGGGCATATATTATGAAGGAAAGCTAAAAGAGAGAATTCCAAAGGGTAAGATGGAGGAAGTGCTGAAAAAAGCTGTATCTGACGACCTAGCAGAATGCTGGAGTGCATTTCATAAAGGGGATTTAGAATTATTTAAAGATGACGGAAAATTCTGTGTTGTATGCTCTGAATGGCATTTTGATGATTCCATCGATATAAAAGCGAATGGTTTACTTGATTTCATGAAGACAAATTATGTTCCGGGAACTAATACTAATTATTATGAGTACATTGAGGATTTCAAGACAAAAAAAACAGAAGCGTTAAATGCAAATTCCCAGGCTGCAGTCAACGAGGCGTACTTCATTAACACATCAAAAACCAGAGATTATGTAACAACCTTTACCTATGTAAAAGGAAAAAATAATATTGATAATCTTTTGGCAAAAACAAAAGGAGCAACTCCTGGAATTATAATGATGGGTGTTGGACTTGGAGTTGCTATAGTAACAGGCCCTGCCGGATGGATAGCTTATACTGCTTATGCAGTTATAGCTGGTGGGGGTATGCTTGCAGGAATTGAATCATATTTTTCAAGAGCAGAACCTCAGTGGATTGCCTTCGTAAGTTTCAGGGGT
>CAYLQB010000008.1:0-21220 GCA_964385745.1 uncultured Methanosarcinales archaeon | reverse complement strand
TAAAATCAAACGGCCTTAAAGACCTTAACTGTGAGGTTCTCCCTGTAAAGCAAAACATTAATAAATAATAAACATAAAGGATAATACAATGAAAAGAAGGAGTTTAGTTGATAAGCGGGGTATGGAAATATCCTCAACATTGGTTGAATGGATTTTTGCTATACTCTTATTGGTGGTCTTATTACTCATTATTTATGGTTTAAAAGGAAAACAATCCAGCATAATTGAGAAAATTAGAGAAATACTTCTTTTTAGATAATAAAAAGTTAAAGGTGGTAATGATGCATGACAGGAAGAAAAAAGGGGACCTAGCACTGGAAAAGATTGGTAAATTTATACTCGCTTTACTTCTCTTGATTGTACTTATATTAATAACCTTCCCATTAATAAAAAAAGCAGTCGCACCAATATTAAAAATTGATATCTAAGTGATTTGGATGAATAAGAAAGGAATCGATATTACAGTAGGAAAAATAATAACTGCTATCTTAATAGTGTTAGTTATTTTTGTTATGGCTGAAATACTGCCTCTTCTTCACAGTGCTGGAAACATCTTTGCCCGTAACATTAACGACAGCAACAATAACCTTAACAGGTTTATAAGTCAGATTGGGATATTAAAAACAAAGAATGAAAAAACAACCGGCTTGGGAGTTTTGACACCAAAAGTCATTGAGGGAAAAACATATTACTTTTCTTTCCTGTGCAATTTAGCAACAGGGACCTGCGATAAATTAAACGCTACAATAAAAGATGACACAAAGAAAGTACTTAAATGCAATGGAAAGACCTACACACTCTTTGATAATAACACCATGTTCTGCTGTAACAATTTAATGATATGCTCAGAAGCATACGTTGATAATGATTTCAATGTACACTATAATGCCTTCGCATTGCATGGGATTAATGAAAATATTGATTTGCAATTCAAAGAGGGGACTGTCCTATTGTTCAACAATGAAAAGTACAAAATTATACTAAATGACTACACTCACCCAGTAGTTGAGAAGAACAAAGGAGGGACTGCTACCTTTAAAAAATATTATAACTTTCTAATAATTACTCCCAATAATAAAAAAGTAGGGTGTAGTGCAAATCTAAAGAAAAAATTATTGCCGCCATTTGGCTCATATCCTTACTGTGTGTGCACAGATGATACTTTAGGATTCAAGATAAATATTATAAAAAAATTTGCAGGACAGGGATGCAGATTTAAAGTTGTAAAAGGAAAACCAATAAAGGGAGAAACTTAAGTTAAGATAACACAATTAGAAAATATACATCTGCTTACTTAATTTAAAGTATTTGTAAATAAAAAAATAAAAATCTACAGTTACAAAATGTCAAAGCGTGGAATGATAAAGGTAACAGGTAATTTAATAGTAGGAGCTCTTACTCTAATTCTTGTTCTCCTCATATTAGGGAGAGTGATAAACTTCTTAACAGGAGGAAATTCTGCTGAGAATACTCTTGATTCAACCAAAATGCTCGTTGAGATAATAAATACAATGAATAAAAATGATAAAATCTCGCAGGTTTTAACAATAAATCGTGGAAGTGTCATCGCAGGATTCAGCAGTGGGGAGGGTATAGAATTTAAGAAGTCCTCCTGGTTTCATATCTTTCATCAAAACCGGATAGTAAAACATCCAGAAACAGGAGTTTGCACTGATGTTGACACTTGCATATGTGCATGCACAACAAAGGACTATTGTGATAATAATATGGGACAATGTTACGCATTAAATAGCACTATCAAGAATATTTACATCAATGGAACTAACGCAGGAATAAACCTTGGGACAGGAGTCCCATCAAGGAAAGATGCTTATTACATGGTCCTGGCAACAACAAGGTTAGCATCTCATCAAGTAAGGATAAATATTACACGGGATGAGAATACTATCTGGATAGCTATCTTAGGAGTGGGAGGGACTTAATTCAAAAATACCAAAGGTAAGGAGAATATTTTATTTTAGTCATAAAAGAAACAAATGAATAAGAAAGCACAAGCGGACAATATACTTATAATCTGGAGTTTAATCGCATTTGTAGTTGTATTTGCAATTCTCCTGGGTTATGTGTGGAAATTCAACAATAACCATGTTTTTGAAAGGAGATTCTTAGTTAGGGATTTATCCTTAGTTATAGAAGCATCACAGGCAGGAGTGGATAATTTAATGTATGAATATCCTTTGAACTTTTCAAGTAAGAGAACAGGGCTGCAGCTTTCAACATCAAGCAAAACCAATGAGGACAATATAGACCTAAACATATCAAATAATACTGTAAGAATCCGCAATGAAGATGGAACTACAACAATGTATTGGTTCTCTAATACAACTGTATATGACCTCTCTTATTCTAATGATAAAGGAGATTATTTTTATGTAATAAAATATGACAAAAACATACAATTAATAAAGGGAAAAGAGGACGTGAACACATTCAAGCACAGCACAGGAGTATGCAATATCAAAGAACCATTGGATTTTATCTGGCCAGTAAACGAACCAGAGATTACCTCTCATTTTGGCTTTAGAAAGAATCCTGTAACAAAAGATAATGAATTACATCCAGGAGTTGACATTGTTTCTTACTCAGGAGATAGAAGAATTCTCGCTGCCGCCTCAGGAAAAGTCACAGGTATGAAGAACACTTGCACTCCGACCAATTGTAAGACCTGGGCAGATGGTTACGGGAACTGGGTTGAGATAGACCACGGAACGAACAAAGAAGGAGAGCACTTTGAAACATTCTACGGCCATTTAGCAGATGTTAAAGTTAAAGTGGGAGACCAGGTCAAGAAAGGTGATGTTATTGGAATTATGGGCTCGACAGGAATGTCAACAGGAACTCACCTTCACTTTGAGATTCATGTAAACAAAAAGAAATGCAATCCTGAAAATATTTTAACTGCCATAAAATAAGTAAGATGAAAACAGACAAAAAAATAAGGAAATTAAATAAGAGAGGAGCGGTTCTATATTCAACAGTACTGTCAATAGTAAAGGTTATATTTACAGGTTTTGTTGCTCTTGTATTGGTAGCGATTGTGTTCTCAACCTTAACAGTTGAACTTGACTCTGGAATTCCAAAGGTTAGAGTTACAATGCAGAAGATTGTAAATTCAAAAGCGCTTATCTATAATGACCCTGAAATAAATGCTTATTACCCCGGGATTATAGAATGGCAAAAATTTAATCTTGACAATATAAACAAAACACTTACATTTAACCGGGAGAACAACTTACTGTCTATGAATATCACTCTTGTAAAACAGAGCAAAGCAGGAAAGACAGATTCAAAGAATATAGTTTTTAACAAGAAGCACTATGTAGAGATGCTTGACAGAAGCTCAATGAAAGGCAAGGGCTCAACCAGATTATTCAAAATAAATCAGCCAGTGCTTGTTTACGATAAAGGACTGATTGAACAGGGCTTGGTAAAAGCAGAAATCCTAATACCTTCGGGAGGTTGATGATGAACAATAAAAAGGGACAAATAATAGAGGGATTAGTAGATGCTGCCTCTATAGTAGCATTCTTTATTACTGTCCTGCTCTTCTTTTCTCTCTTCCAGATAAAGGGCTGTGGAAGCTCAACAAGTTTAAACCTTAACGCAACAAATGGAGAAGAAATTGAATCAAACAATCTGCTATTAACTTACTTAAGATTACCTGTTGAGATGAACAATAAAAACATAACAATGGGTGGATTAATAACAGAATGGTTCTTGACAAACAATAAGACATATAAGAAGGAAATAAAGGAAGAAACAAAAGATTTTCTGGATTTCATGCCTCACTGCTCTGAAATAAATGTTTATCATGATAAGAAGGGCTTCTTCGCAAATAATTTGCAGCCCATCCTTACAGTTACAAGTAAATACTGCGACAATAAGAATTATGATTATGTGTTCGCCTGCTCAACTATGTATCTTCCAAGGCAATCGCAAGAGAAAAATTTAAAAGTAAGCGCATGCGTTGAGGAATCAAAAATAGATAAAACAAGTGCTACAGTTGTTGGGCCTTAATATGAAATGTGAGATTTGTAAGAAGAGGATAGGGACTACAATCCTTGGAAAAATAGATGGTACCTATATAAAAGATAAAAAAGGTAAACTTCACATTATCTGCAGTACCTGTCAGAGTAAATTCAAGAACAAGGAAGATATACTAAAAACCTTAAACCTCACTTAGATTAGCATACAAAAGCCCTCATAGCTCAGTGGCAGAGCGGTTGCCTCGTACTAACAGGATGGATATATTATATTTATAAGTTACAGGAGAGCAACAGGTCCTGGGTTCAACCCCCAGTGAGGGCTTAATATCTTCTATTAAGAATAAATAAATTAGTTCAGGGATTAAATTGATTCAAAGAGTATCTTAGCTGCCAGTTTAGTTGTTAAATGATTCAAATCCTTCTTTGGATTTACCTCAACAATATCTATCGCCTTTATTTTATTCTGCTCTGAAGTATCGAGTCCTTTTATCTTATTTAATATGTACAGGAATTCCCTTGAGGTAAGACCTGCTGGTTCTATATAACCTGTTCCAGGAGCAAACGCAGGATCTATACAGTCAATATCTATAGACAGGTAAATATTCTTAAATTTTTTCAACAATAATTCCAACTTCAGAGCGAATTCCTTAACTCCACCTAAAAATATATCTCTCATAAAGAAAAGATTCATCTTTGTCTTATTCGCAAAGTTCAATTCATTATTTGAAACACTCCTCAAACCAACAACAAAAACATTTTCCGGTGGAACAACACCCTCTTTTATCAGATTCCTCAAGTAATCCTCATGACTAAGCTTTGAATCCTCTAAATCAGGATGTGCATCAAAGACAACAAGGGCATTATTCTCTTTATGTAAATAAACTTGTGTAAATGCCTTAAATATAGAATAAGTTATAGAATGATCCCCTCCAAGAAATAAGGCCTTAATGTTTTTAATTTTAGCATCACTAAGTATATTTACAGCGTTTTCTTCTATATTTTTGTATGTGTAATCTATGTTTGAATTATCAACTTTTATTTCTTTAATATCAAAATTCAAATTGTAAAAACTTTCGCTTAGGAACAGCTCATCAAACTCTTTTATTATTGAATTAGGGGCTTCTTCTAAACCTCCTCTTTTTGACAGACCCCCACAATTAACAGGCACTTTTACCAATAACGCATTCTTATCTTTAACTTCAAACATTTTAATCTCACCAATTTAATTAATTATATAACATAATAATCATTCAATTATCAATGTTGGGATTTTACTCAATGAACAAAAATCAGTTGAAAAATTGTATGCCCCCGCATTCAAGAATATAATTTTATCCCCTGCTTTTGGTCTCTCTTTCAAATAAACTCTATACCTAAATATATCCCTTGAATCAGGAGTTGAACCTTTTATTGTATACATCTGACTAACGCTCCCCTTTTTAAGTTCACCTTCAACCAATAATCTTATGTCCGCTATAAAAGTATCCATTGCTGAATTGAATATTGAAGCGTCAACAATAATGTTATTTCCATTAACTAATTTTATCTGTGTCTCTAATTTAACAGGAGGAGCTGCGATAAACCTGCCTGGTTCAATCATCATCTTTATCTTCATTGAATTAAGGAACTCTTTAAATTCAAGTATGTTGTTAAATATCCGGTCTGTTAAGTTAATGCTGTAATTCTTATAAATTACAGGAATTCCTCCTCCAATGTTGACAATATCAATCATACCAAGCAGAGCAGGATTCAAAGATTCAGAAAAATCACGCTTTAAAGACCACTCGTTTATGTTCTGTGTCTTCCTGTGAAAATGAACTCCTAATTTTCCGATTATTTCATTTTTTCTAAGTATAGGTATCCATTTGTTTATCTGTGTTGAGTACATACCAAAGACATAATGCTTTCCAGTATAAACTGTATATTCCTTCATTCTCATCCTGAGAAGGAGATTTATTTTCTTACTCTCCATTTCCCTGGCGTATACCTTAAGATAATCATTCAGGGTTTTCAGGTCTTGCTCATTATCAACTATAAAGGACTTCACTCCTATGCTTAAAAGATAATTTATGGTTTTGAAATTCCAGCCCTGAGCAAAGAACCATATTCTACTCTTATCCCTTATTGTATCAATTAAATTTACTGAGTGAATACTGAAGAGAGAATCAGTATTATCTTCCAGTATTTTAGCAATTTCAGTGTTTGTTTTTACACTGTAAGAGACAGAATCAGATATCGACTTAACCTTTTCATACTGCAATAAGGTCTTTGACTTACTCAAGAGAAACCTTGACTTCACTAAACCTAGACCTCCTACTTCAGATGCTAAAGAATCTTTCTGTTCCACTTTATTACCTGGATTATCAACCATTTTTACCTCAATGTTCTTCCCTTTCTTTATTTTAATTTTCTTATTGTTCATATAGCCATCTTATCAGAGTTATTGTGTTTATTTTATTTTTTATGCAATAAGCCCTCTTTATCTAATTCGTCCAAAACATAAACCATAACTAATGGGAAGGTTATTGAAGCATCACCTATAACAGTTGCAATATCAGCATCGTCCTTAACCTTACCCCAACTCTTTGCCTCTTTCGTTGTTGCCCCACTCATACTTCCTGATGTCCTATGGGATGTTGTCATGTAAACAGCAGAATCAAGTCCGCCGTTCAGCAAACAGGCCAATAATGCGTGATGCTTTGAAACTCCTCCACCTAATGCAATTAAACCTTTTTTATCGTCCTGACTGACGCTGAATAGAATGTTTGCAAAATCATCAACAACATCAACTGTAAAATCCTTGTGTCTCTCCTTGAACATAAACAAGTGAAAACCAAAAGCGCCGTCTGTTACAGCAGGGCAGAATATAGGAATATTATACTTTGCTGCCTGAAACAAGATGGAATTTTCATCGTTAAGCATCAAACCAATCTCATGGAACATCTCAGAGACAGGCCAGCTTTTTTTCTTATCATACAATTTTTTGAGTATTCCATTCATTAAATCCTCAAACTTTCCATAGCTTTCATTCCTTATGAGAAGATTTCCAACCCTATTAAGACCTTCCTCATAAAGTTCTACATCATCTGATTCAAAGCTTCCTATTATAAATTTCTCTCCATACGCCTTCATAATATCCTCTTCCAAACCCCCAACTGTTGTAACAATCACATCAACCAGTCCTAACTTGATAAGCTGGGCAAAAAATCCCCTCAGTCCGGAAGTAACCATATTGGATGTGAATGTCAAAAAAACCTTCTCTCCTGATTTCTTCATATTTATAATTATGTCTGCAGCCCTCCTGAGCTGCACACTCTGAAAACCAACAGAGCCAAGTCCTTTAACCAAACCTGCGGCACTCATTCCTTTTTTCCATATAAAATCCTTTACAAACTCCATATTTATACCTCCTATTGTTTGTGAGTTCTACTTATTTTATGAACAAATACACTCTTGCACAAATCATCAAATTAATGTTGCTTACCAAAATTCAGAAGAATAAAATGGTATAATGTATATTTAATCAAATGTTACAATAAACCAATATTAGAAGTCAAACTGGCAAATTAAGAACTCTTCCTTATCTTATCTATCTTAATGAAGATAAAATTTCCCATAATAGAAGGATATGCCCATCCATTTATAAATCTAGCGATAAGAAAGGCACAAAGACAAGATAAAGAATATTGAGAATAAAGAGCAAGTAAAGAAATGAATGTTGAAAACGAAGAATTGCTTTATATAATAACTTTTAAGTTTATACAATACTTTATAAAAATAAATAATTACTTAACCAGCATAATGAAAAGCAGTAGAACAGGAGAGAATAACATAAGCAAAATTGAATTTTATGCATTATCAAAGGATATTTTAAGGTTTAGAAGAGATGCCTTCATATTCGTGCTTATAATGATCCTCTTCCTGTTTTATGTAACTTTTTCCTTGGAAATTATTAGCTTTGTCACTTTCTCAGTTTTGTCATTGCTGATGATTTTTTTGTTTTTCATATCTTACTTCACTCCAAAACATAAACTTAAAGTTAAATTTGCCCTTTCTGACAGAGGGATAAAGGCAGGTATTATTTATTATAAATGGAGATACTTTAACAGTTTCTTTGTTATGAAGAGCAACAAAAAGTATTATTTCTTTCTTAAAGGAGCATTATTTGATTCATTATTCCCTGTTGTTATTCCTATTAACCAAAGAGAATATATTACTGTATTTCATTTAATAAGAAGACACCTGACTTATGAAGAATTGTAATAAAAGATAAGATTGCTTTCTTTTTTACTTTTTTCTAAGATTGCTTCAACAATTCTTTTCTTCTTGCTTCCAACTGTAAATTTTTTCTACCTAAGTACTCAGCTGCTGTCTTTATATTACAACCAAGCTCTCTCGCCCTTTCGTAAACAGGGAATCTCTTTCTGTAATGTAAATCCCTCAACAGATGATGGTCTATTATCATCGTTTTAACATTTGTATTTTCTATTATTCTAAAAACATTCTGCTCTGCATCCTTTAGATTCTTCCAGGAGAATTTATAACCAAGCAAATATGTCGGCGGCCCTCCAATAATCAAATTTTTTGGTTGTTCGTTGATTATTATATCGGCGGTCTCCTTCACAATTGGACCCTGAACATCAGAACAATGCATTAATGAATTATCTCCCTTAACTATTTTAGTCATTAATACAAAGCCCAATCTTGATTTTTCTTTTCCGTGAAAAACTGGCTTTGAAATCTTAATCTGAATATTTCCAAAATTGAACACTCTATTATCAGCAAGTTCAATCCTTTTAGCGAGTGGTAAGGCAATTTTCTTAAAAACAGATGCTCTCTTCTTCTGGGATAAGTTAATGTTCTCTCTGTCATCCTTAGTAAGAATTATTTTATCTTTGTATGCAGCTGTATTAAACTCTTTATCCTCATAAAAGGGATGATGGTCAAAGTGATAATGAGAAATGACAACGACATCTGAATCTTTTAGTTCATTGATTATTTTTTTCCTCCCGTAATCAAATGCTTCTTCTTCCTGCTCTGACGGTTCTAACCCATATCTTAATGGACCAAGAGCAATGCCTGGGTCAATAATTATTTTAAGATTATCTGCTTTCACAAGAGTAGCCATACTTCTGACAGAGAAAGAATCAAATGCCAATGGTTCGAACGCTAATTTTGTCATCATAAAGGCCTGTTGTACTCATCAACTGGAGTTATACTTTTTATACTTTTTCAAAAAATCCCTGGCCGCCTCTTCCCCTGTTTTTATCGTCTGGCTTGCCTTCAAAAAATCAAGATTAAAAACAGTTAATTTTGGACGAATCACATAATCTGCCCTGCCTCTATCACTCAATTGGTCCAGAGGTGAAAAAGATTCTGCTATTCTCCTGGCCAGGTGATAATAAACATTTCCCTTTTTTGATTCTGATGTCTTATCTTTAACATATTCAGTTAGTTTATTGCCAAAGTCAACAAATGAATTCATAAGCTTCACTCTTCTGGCGGTATTGAGATTATTACTAATATACAATCTATTCTTTAAGCTTATTACCTTCTCCTCAAGTGCTTTAAACCTGGGAGTTACATACTCCTCTTTGAGAGTTGAAAAAGTCGTATTGTTACCGACATTGACTGCGATTACCTTATCCGCCTTTCCTTTAAGTATCTGCGAGGGAACATCATTAAAAATGCCTCCATCCATAAAAAAGCGATTGCCTATTTTTACAGGAGTAAAGACAAGAGGTATAGCTGAACTTGCAGCTGCTATTTTAGCAGCATTTCCTCTTCTCAGATAGACCTCTCTGCCGTGTAATATATCAGATGCGCAAACGAAAACAGGAATATCCAGGTCCTGTAGCTTCATATCCCCTACTATCTCTCTCACAAAGTCCTCAATACCCTCACTATCAAATAGACCTGTTGAATGTTTTGAACGCCTGAGAAACTTTTTCATGGTATCTTTATCCATCTTTTTAATAAATCTCTCAAGTTTTTTTAATTTCCCTGCCGCATAAACAATAGCAACTATCGCCCCTGCACTCGAACCTGACATGACCTTAATATTAATCTTTTTATTTAAAACTTTTAAGACACCTATATGAGCACCTGCTCTCGCTCCGCCACCGCTCATAGCAATTCCAAAAGAAATATCTTTGTCTTCCTTATCATTTTTTTCTCTAACCATTTTTTGCCCCTTTGTCAAGTTTTTCTAAGGTCCTTAAATCTAATTTTTTATTTTTTGATGTGTTTGATAAGATTTGGGATACAAGATTAATTTTTAAAATATACAGATAAGCAATACCTATTATAGTCCATAAACCATCTCTGGCCCTAACAATAAAACTGACACCGAAACTAAATTGAGTTGGTAACCCGGTCAGGCGAGCCACAAGCGACTGAACTACCTCAAGTATTCCCAAAGCACCTGGAAGAGGTGTCAAATAAGCGAATCCTGTGCCTGCATATACCATAAAGGCAGTTATTATTGAAACCTTGAAATTGAACATTAAAAGAATAAGTTGGTATTCTAAGAGAGACAATAACCATGCGAGAAGGTGAGTTGTAAATGCGAGTGGAAAATAATATTTACTCTGATAAAAGAGTTCGGTGTTGTTTTTGTCTATCTCCCGAATATGCTTTTCTAAATTTTTGATTCTCTTAACAGCTTTTATCCTGTTAATTTTTAAGGTGTAATAAAAGAAGGTAAAAAATCCTTTACCATTTATGGTTCTTACATAGAATAAAATAATCAAGAAAAGGATTAACAGCAGGTTAAACAGCAAAAAGGATTTGAGGAGTATGTTAAAATGGAATCTTAAAAGTATAAATGCCAAGAATGCGACAGTAAAGGCGCCATTAAGTGTTAATTCTATTGCCTTGTCAATTATTACAGATGAAAATGCCCTTGTTGCATTAACATTATGTTTTGTCAACAAGTAAGCTCTTACTGGCTCACCTCCAATATGTGCACTTGGAGTTAAAAAACTAACAGCAAAACCAGCTATTCTATACATAAATAATCGCCAGAATGGAATCTTAATTTGATGCGATTCAAGTATAAACTTCCACTTTAGAACTCTTAAAAACATAATTGTAAAGGAGGTTATCAAGAACAAGATTAAGTAGATTTTGTTTATCTTAAAGATAGAAATAACTTTACTTATACCAATATACTTTGCGAGAATTGCAGTTATAATTAAACCCACCAGGAGGGATAATGTTAATGATAAGCTCTGCTTCATTTTAGAGAGAGGAGAAATCTCTCTTTTTAAAGTTTACCCGCAAATTCAATTATTCATACCTCAACGCATCAACCGGTTTTAACCTTGAGGCCTGAATTGCAGGAGTCAATCCAGATAAAGCTCCTATTAAAAACGAGAAAAAGAGCACAAAGATAATTAAAATGGGAGAATACACAACAACCAATATCCTTGAACTAAGTAAATGAAAGGCAATGATTTCTGTAATCTTACTTATTATTATTCCTAAAACCAGGCCGAGAAGCCCGCCGAGAAGCCCAAGCGTCCCTGATTCTATAAGGAACATCCACATAATATCCAAATTCCGGGCACCGATGGCTTTCATAATACCTATTTCTCTTACCCTCTCCAAAACAGCGGTGTACATGGTGTTCATAATAACGATACCTCCAACAAGTAAACTTATAGAAGCAACTCCTATAAGGAGTATTTGAACAATCAGAAGAATATTACTAAATGACTCAATCACCTGATTCGCTGTCTGGACATTAAAATCCTCTGAACCTTTCTTGACATTCCTCTCTCTTCTCAAAGCCCTTTTTATTCTATCTGCCACAACATTAACATCATCTGACTTTGAGGAGGTTGCAAATATAGTGGACACTTCATCTTTAATTCCCGGCTCATCAGGGTATAACTTCTTAAGGGCTGTTTTTGGTATTCTTATAACCCTATCATGAATTCCATCCCCTACCTTCTTCTGTATTCCAATTACTTTAAATTCCTGCCCTCTTATGATAATCTTATTTCCAATTTTTATTTTTTTATCAAACTTTTTGTTAGCAACATTATAGCCAATAACAGCAACATTTGTTTCGCCTGACTTTGGATTTCTTCCAGCATCAATATCAAAGAAACCTGTACGTTCTATAAGAGATGTTGTTTTTGAATCAGTATCAACACCAAACAACACTGCCCTTTCTGTATCACCTCTAAAAGTTACAAGTTCAACTCTTGAAATAACTCCTAAAGCAGATTCAACTCCTAAGACCTTCTTAACCGTCTTTACATCATTCTCGCTTAGCTTTGATACAGAAAAACCGCTCTCTATTATAGAATTACTCCCGCCAGGTGTTATAATAATACGATTAGAACCCATCTTCTCAAATTGAGTGGTTATTGCATTTTGCATTCCTTGACTTAAACTTACAAGAGCTACAACCGCAGATATTCCAACAAGTATTCCAATAAGAGTTAAACCCGTCCTTAACTTTCTTTGTGTAAGATTCGTTACTACAAATTTCAAATATTCATAAAACATTTCCGTATTGACCTCCTTATTACAATGATGAGTGTAATTTACAGCAATAAATAATTTAATTACATTCTAAACCTTAAAGCATCAACTGGCTTTAACCTCGAGGCCTGAATTGCAGGAGCCAGTCCAGACAGCATTCCAATCAAAAAAGCAAATAATAGAGAACCAATAATCAATGTTGATGAAATATGTGCCTTTACTAGAGATGTTCCAAACTTTAAGAGTGCAATCCTCTCAACTCCCTTACTTAACAATACTCCTGAGATAACACCTATAACTCCACCAACCAAACCCAACAGCCCGGATTCCATAAGGAACAATAGTAATATGTTTGATATCTTTGCACCGACTGCTTTCATTATGCCTATTTCTTTAATCCGTTCCAAAACAGCAGTATACATAGAATTCATAATACCAACACCGCCAACAAACAAACTTATAGCAGCTATTCCTATAAAAATAACCTGAACTATTGTGATGATAACACCGTATGTCCTTGACAATTCATCAGTGGTCTGGACAGTAAAATCTTCTGCTCCTTCTTTAACATTATGCAATTGCCTCAATTTTTTTTCTATTAATGGAGATACCTCTGAAGGTTTTATTCCAGGCAGGGCCTTAGCTATTATGAGGAAGTAAGAATTCTCAGAGTTTAACACTCTTGCTGCATCATCAAGAGATATTATTACAGAACTATCATCCTCCTGGTTTCCAAAAGAATCAAATACACCAATAACCTTAAACTTTTCTCCATTAATAATTAATTCATCTCCAATACGAACTTTCTTGCTGAAAAGTTCTCCCTTTGCAACCAACTGCCCAATAACCACCTTGTTGTGTTCATTAGCCCTTAATAATCTTCCTTGAGCTGTTTTCATGTTTTTCATTTCTTCTACGATTTTTCTGGATTTGTCAGTTGGCACTCCTCCAACATAAGTGTATTTCAATTCCTTCCCAAAGATAACCGGAGCTGTCTTGGATATCATGCCAGCTGCACCTTCAACTCCATTAACCTTCTTAATGGCATCCAAATCAATATTGGTTAGTGTAGTTCCTCCGAGACCAAGGGTCTTCGGCATAATCATAATCTTATCTGTTCCCATCATTCTAAACTGCTCATTAATAGAATCCTTTACTCCCTGCCCAATACTAATTAAAGCAACAACAGCAGTTATTCCAATAACCACTCCAAGAACTGTGAGCCAGGTCCTCACTCTTCTATGCGTGAGGTTCAGCATAACAATTCTAAAATAATCGAGGAACATCTTCTCCTATTTCCTTCTCTTGTTTCTACTCTTCTTGTAAACAATCCATCCAACATAAAGGATAATAAGTACAATAATCAGACCAACAAGTTTATTTGTTTCTATAATACCCAACCTCTTTGCCTCGTTTACTGAATAGACCTTTATGTCAAGATTAATATCGTCTGAATACTCCTGTCCCAATGAATCAGAATACTTCAACAGAACAGGCAGAGTAAGTGTACCTTCCTTCTTTGGAATAACATCAAATGTTATGGTCTCATAGTCATCTGAATCAATATCTCCGACATAATCGTATGGTGAAGATAACAGAGTAAATCCATCATCGGGTTTTAACCTTAAACTCACAAATTTAGCGTCTAAGAGTCCATTGTTTACTATCTCTACAGTTATCTCTTGTTTTTTATCAGGCAATAGATAATGGGGTTTTTCAACAAAAATTTTCATCTTTGGTCTTCCACCAACTGTTATTGTTATCAAATCAGTAACTGTATGCTGCTCTCCATTAACTTCATAATATGTCAACACAACAGGAATCTTATAAACATCTGATTTTGCACCAGGTGACACAAGGAGGTCAAAATTAAAATCCTCATCCTGCCCTGGACTTATGGTTTTTACTTTCTTTTCCATTGAGGAGTTTATTGGTGAAAAAGGAACCAACAATGGGGATAAGGTTGAGGCCTGTGAAGTTTGTGATTGTGGTATTGATTCCAATGTTAAGTCAAGCTTCAAGCTGGCATCCTTAATTAAAGAATCTCCAAGATTCTTAACTTTAATATCAACCTTCACTTTATCTCCTGGTTCCACTGTTTTAGGAGTTGTGCTGACAGAAGATATTCCCACATTCATTCCAAGTGATTCTATCTTAATATTGAAATCACCAGCTGACACCCATGTCTTGTTGTCCGGGGAGTACTCAAATGTTATAGGAACCTCACCTGGATAAGCATCTTTGTCTATCATAACTTTATACTTTATAATAATCCCATTGTTCCCTTCCTGCATTCCCCAGAGATTTCCAACATATCTCTGGTTGGTGTCAATTACAGTGAAAGGATATTGCTCTTTTAACTTCACATAAAGTTTATCAACCTCTTCCAATCCGACATTCTCAACTTTAAATCTAAGATCTACATAACTTCCCGGCTGGCAGGGGTCCGGCTCCTGATTCAACAGCGTAACTTTTATAGTAAAACCACTTGAGTATGGAGGATATCCAGCAGTGTAAGAAGTTACCTGTGCAGAGGCCCCACTAACCAGAATGGCAAATATTGTAAACAGCATAGTTAAGAATATTATATTTCTCTGTATATCTTCCATTTAAAACACCTCCATTTGCTCTCTTTTAATTCATTATTTTATTATTTATTTCAGAGTTTATTTCTTCCTGTTCCTTCCTCATTTCCTTTTTCTTTTCTTTATTAACTTCTCACCCACTATCTTACCATCTAAGATATAAGCAATTCTATCCGCATATGTAGAAAGCTTAGCATCATGAGTAACCATAACTATCGTTTTTCCGGATTTATGTAAGTCAGTCAATAAATCCATAATAACCCTTCCTGAATGTGAATCGAGATTTCCTGTTGGTTCATCAGCCAGTATAACATCAGGATTATTGGCCAATGCTCTGGCTATAGCGACCCTCTGTCTCTCACCACCAGAAAGCTCGGATGGCTTGTGAAACATTCTTTTAGGTATACCGACAGATGTTAAGAGTTCCTTTGCCCTCTTTAATCTCTTATCTCTTGGAATCTGCTGAAACATCATAGGCAACATTACATTCTCAAGAGCATTTAATGATGAAATAAGGTTAAATTGCTGAAAGACAAACCCTATCTTTCTTCCTCTTATCTGGGAAAGTTCTGACTCACTCAGACGGGCTATATCAACTCCATCCAAAAATATCCTGCCAGAAGTCGGAATGTCAAGACAGCCAATCATATTCATACATGTCGATTTTCCAGAACCGCTTGGTCCCATAACAGCAAGAAATTCTCCTCTTTTCACATCGAGATTAACACCCCTCAATGCAAAGACATCAACCTCTCCAAGGTGATACACCTTTTTTACAGCTTCCAGTTTTATAATTTCCTTACTTAATTTCATTTTATATTGAACATCTATTTCCTATTTATTCTTAATTTCTTAAGCAAAAAGTCCTGTTTATGCTATGCCTCAGGTCTTTTGCTCTCATTGTGTGATTTTATTAATTTATCTGTTTCCATATTTGCCCTTTTAAGTATGGCTTTTAATTTAAGAACGTCTGCCCTGTTTAAATCAGGTCTGGCCATGAATCTTATTATCTTCTTTCTAAGGGATACACCCTCGGGCAGTATCACATTTATTAAACGGCTATTTTTATTCATGGCATCCAGTAAATCGAAGATTTTGTCGTGACTGTATGTAAACTTAAGTTTCGCAATAAAATTAAGGTAAAGCTTCTTTTTCTTTTTTATTATTTCCTTATGAAACTTCCTCCCTTTCTCTGTCAGCGAATAAACCTTTCTCCTTCCAACTTTCTTGACATTTAACAAGCCATCCTTTTTCATCCTGCTCAGCAAAGGATAAATAGCCCCTGAGGAGGGCCTTATGAGTTCTGTCTGCTCATATGTATACTCTATTAAATCATATCCGCTCATATCCTTTTTTGACAGGGCTCTGAGCACCACCAATTTTAAATATCCCCTTATCATTTGTGTCTTATAAGATATATCTTATCAGATATATAAAGCTTTCGTAGAATAAAAAGGGCAGGAGAATAGTTAAAAATGAAATGATATAAAAGAATACTTGACAGGGGTCTAATTGAAATCGTTTAAATCCTTATACGCGTAGTTAATTATCGTTGTTGTTCCTTCTGCACCGCCGATTATTTTTTTCAGCTTTAAGAAACCTGCTTTCTCTAATTTTATAATCTTCCTCTGAAATGTTTTGTAAACTGATTTGCCTCCCTTGCTTTGATAAATCTTATAGAGATCGCCTATCTTTTTGCCAGAATTCTCCTTTGTTATTTTAAGGACTAAACGGGTGTCTTCATCCAGTTCTGAGCTGTCCTTTATTGAAAAATTCCGTAATTTATTTATGGCATTTATGACATCTTCTTTCTGAATTTTTTTGCTCGCTCTCTCTTCAGCATTGTTACCTGCTTCTTTCAACAAATACAGACCAACTCTTACATCCTCTGCCTTATACGCCTTCTCAACAACAAGTTCGAATGCTGCTTCCTCAAAAACATCAGGGTAGAAAGCATATTTCAACCTCTCTTTTAATATTCCCCTAACTTCATTGATATCATACGGCTTTACTTCTACGAGTTGAGGTAGTAATCTTGACCTGACTCTTGAATCAATATCTATAATCCATTGCCTGCCATTTGTTATCAATATAATTGTTTTTCTGTAGATTTCTTCAAGCAGGAAATACAGGAAAGAAACATCTTCAAGCTTATCTGCTTCATCAAGTATAAAAACAGCTGACTTCTTGTTCAATTCTCTCTTTATCACACTTAATATTTCATCCGTCTTCTTGTTTTGAACAAACGGGTAATTTAACTCGTCTGCAAGTTGTAGAGCGATTTTATATGTGGTGTTCTTCTTCCAGCAGTTAATATAAAAACTAAATATTTGCTCGTTATCTTCCAATTCTTTGAGAACACTCTTACATAATAAGGTCTTTCCAATACCTGGTTTACCATATAAGAACAGATTCTTCCCATTTCTCCTTTGAAACAACGGTTTGATGGACAAGATTATTTCCCTCTGCTCTGATTCTCTATAAGGAACAAATTTTGGTATGTAATCATAATCGAGAACAATAGGGTCTTTGAACACTGTCTCCTCATTCCCAAGCATATCTTTAAAATTCATAATAATAGAATAAACTCCTTATCTTAAAAAGTTTTTGCTTGAAATTCTGAATTATTGGCGTAAATCATAGATAATGACAATAATAAGGTAAATTCCAAAAGATATAGTTTAATAAGAGCACTACATATTTAATCAGCGGGAACAATTAAGACGCTGGAAAAGTAAACACAAAAGAACCCTTAACAATTATATAATATTCGTAAGTGTCTGGTTCTACATACTTTTCATAGTCCTCATAAAAATCCTCCTGACCATTGAACAACAATGTCGTATAATTATCAAATTCTTTCATCCTATCCTCTCCTCTAACATTTTTCTTTATTTCTTTGTTTTCCTGCTCCTCTCTATCCTCTTTGTGCCGTTCATATAAGGCCAGAGAACTTCAGGTATATCAACACTTCCATCTCTGTTTTGATAGGTCTCCAATATAACCCTCATAGCCCTCGAAGTTGCAATTCCTGTGTTATTTAAAGTATGTAAATATTCCTTTGTACCATCTTTTTTTCTCATTTTAATATTCAACCTTACTGCTTGATAACTCTTGCAGTTTGAACAACTGGCAACTTCCCTGTATGCATTTTCCCTCGGAAACCATGCTTCAATATCATGCTTCTTTGAAGCAACAATACCAATATCACCTGTACAAATATTAACAATTCTGTATGGTATTCCTAACTTAGCAAACATATCCCCTGTGTTTTTCTGAATTTCGTCAAAGAGTTTATTACTCTGCTTAGGCGTTGAAAAAACAACCTGCTCAACCTTATTAAACTGGTGCATTCTAAAAAGACCTTTTGTATCAACTCCATGACTCCCTATTTCTCTTCTAAAACAAGGGCTAACTCCAACGAGCTTTATCGGCAGATTTTCTTCAGGTATTGTCTCATTCATAAACATAGAGACAAGGGGGTGCTCGGCAGTTGCTATCATATATTTATCTTCATTCTCAATTTTATACATAACATTTTCAAAATCATCCAAACTGGTTACCCCTTCATACGCCTTTCTTCCAAGCATGAAAGGTGGCTCTACCAGTGTGAAACCTTTATTGATAAGATAATCAATTGCAAATCTCTGCAAAGCCAGATCAAGTTGGGCAAGTTCTCTCTTTATGTAGACAAAGCCAGCTCCGACAACCTTTGCAGCTCTCTTAAAATCAGCAATGCCTAATTCTTCAGCAAGGATGCCGTGTGGTTTAAGTTCAAAATTAAATTTCTTTGGAATACCAACCTTTTTTATTTCAACATTTTCAGTATCATCTTTTCCAACAGGAACTGACTCATCGAGAATGTTCGGTATCCTCATTAAATAATAATGTATTTTATCCCTGTTTTTGTTGAACTTTATCTCCATTTCCTTTATTTTCTTCGGAAGGAGAGATGCTTCTTTTAAAAGCTCCTTAATGTCCTGGCCTTTCTTCCTTCCAATGTTAACCTTCTGAGATAACTCATTCCTCTCATGCCTCAATTCATTGAGTTGTTTCTGTAATTTTCTCTGTTCCTTATCAAGCTGTATTAATTCATCAACCCATTTCTCCTTTTCCAATAAACCCCTCTTAGTCAGGTCTGCCTTAACGATTTCAGGATTATTGACCACAAACTTTAATTCTAACATAATATCACCACATATTTATTAGATTTAAACATTCCTCTATGATTATATTAAGAGTTTGTATTTCGAGTATAAAAAACTTTTTATGAACTCTGTAAGAGGTTGTTTTTAAATCATGTGATTCATTAAATGGTCAAGCACATTAAGTTCATCTTATGTCAAAAGAGGGGTATGTTCTCTCATCCTCTTCTTCAGAAATATCAACATTACTAACTGAAGCTAGTATAGGTCCTCTGTTGCACTCTTTTAAGAAGTTTTTCAGATTGTCTTTATTGTCAGATTGTGCCACAACCTCCAAACTACCATTTGAATTGTTCCTAGCATAACCTTTTATATCCAAGAGTTGGGCTTTCTGCCTCAAAAAGAACCTAAAACCGACACCTTGAACTCTTCCAGTTATAATTATCTTAAGGGTCCTCATAATAGAGAAGTGTTATCTAATCATATTTAATTTTTATGATAATAAAAACACAGGAGCAAAAATCCCAATTATAGAAGAGATTAAAGATGTTAAGAGAGAAACTTCTATGGAGAAAGTAATGGCTTCAAACTCTGATTATCTAAAAGTATCAAATCAATACAAAAATACCAAGAACTGTCATCCAAGAAGTGTCATTACTTTATTATCCAAAAAATAAAAAACAATAAGGCAATGCCTTATTGCTTAAAAAGGGGGTCGAATTCAGGCAGGTTTTTAACGAGAGGACTATTATGCAGCCAGGTAACCGAGCATAAAACCTTCTTCCTCACTGGTAAGAAGGCCGTCCTCAACATAAGACATTATTGTCTCTTTATCATAAAAATCCGGGATTAAACTATCAAATTCTTCAAAAAGCAGTTCTTCGTGTTTATACTTCATTTTATCACCTCATGACAAAAATATTTAGTAATAAACCTGCACTCTTTGCTTGTCTTTGTATGCTTTAACGCTGGCTTCTTTGATTGTCTCAAAAAATAATTTTTCAATGGTCGGAACGCTTAGGTCTATCATGTTTATCACCAAGTGTTGTTAAGCAGATTATACTTTAATACTCAACCCTGAGAAATGTCCAGTGCTAATGAAAAATAAAGCAAATCAGCTTTATACAGAGTATAAAAATAAGCTAAAACCAAGAATGAATCAAAAATCACTGACTGTTCAAAGATTAATTATTTTGCCGTGTCTTCCAACATTAATGACAAGTGTATTACCTATCTTCTCTTCTATACCCTCTGCCTCATGCACATGACTGCACAGAAGAATATCTGGTTTAAACTCATCAATCGCTTTTCTAACAGCATCACTTCCCTTGAAGAATTTTGTGAAATGCTCCATCTTTGAGCCAGATGGGTGAACATGAGTTACCATAACCTTCTTTTTAGCATTTTTAACGCCGTTAAACGCTTTTTTTAACAAACTGAACATCTCACTGTCTTCTATCTGGAATAATCCAATATTCGCCCCGCCAGCACCGAAAAAACCAACATCATCATAAACAACTGAATAACCATGTAAATTTCTTATTCCATAGAGTTTTGCCAAAAAATCAACAGTAGCAACTGTTTCATGATTTCCTGGTATAAGCAAGACCTGTTTTGCAGAGCCCTTAAATGGACCTATAAGATTTTTAAGTGACTGCTCAGCATAGGTCATATCACCACAAAGAACAACTAAATCCACTTTCTCTTTTTTTGCCTTTTCAGAGAGTTTCTTAACTAACCCAATGTCCCCATGTATATCCCCAGCAGCGAGTATTTTCATAATTAAAGGGTAGTATCCCCTATTTAAAAGTTTAATGGTTAAAGGTAAAAGAAGTTCAAACAAAACAAAGAACAAAACAAAAACAAAACAAAGAATAACCCAAAACACTCCATACTAACTAGTTCTTATTAAACCCTGAAAATTCAGCCAAAAAACAAACGAATCAGCCAAAATTGACAATGAAAGTTAACCGATTACAACAAAAAA
>CAYLQB010000007.1:1598-24218 GCA_964385745.1 uncultured Methanosarcinales archaeon | reverse complement strand
GCAATATATAATAATATAATATACCTTATTATAAGATATATAATAAAGTACTTATTTTATATATAACACTTTCTCTGAAGGTATAAGAACTCCTCAAGAGGGTTTCTTCTCTGATTCTTTCTATCCTTTGATTCTCTCTAAAATGAAATTTCTCACACAACCTTTAAATTTTAATTCCATTTCCATAAGAAGTTAAGGTCTCACAGTCCCTTCTTATGCAATATTTAATATTTTATTGTCTAAATTCCAATGCTTATTATACAAAAGACAAATGTTTATAAATACCTTCATTTCCTCTGGAACTGATGTCAAAATGAAACAGAATATTTCCAACTTCTTTGAAAAATTCTTAAATAAAGAATCCTTATTCAGAAGTAAGAAGGTTCTACAATCAAATTATACACCTAATCTCATACTTCATAGAGATGAGCAGATAAAGCAGATTGCGAATGTTTTAGCACCAGTTCTCAGATTAGAGCGCCCTTCAAATCTTTTTATATACGGAAAAACAGGAACTGGAAAAACTGTTTCAGTAAAATACACACTTAACAATCTTCTGAAAGTCGCTCTTAAAAATAATGTTCCTATCAAAACAATTTATATTAACTGCAAGTTGAAAAAAGTGTCAGATACAGAGTATAGATTAATTGCTCAGCTTGCAAAGGAATTTGGTAAAAGTATTCCTGCTACAGGTCTACCGACTGATGAGGTCTATAAAATCTTTTTTGAGGCAATTAATTCAAATAATCAATTTGTTATTCTTGTTTTAGATGAGATTGACCAGTTAGCTAAAAAAGCAGGTGACGCTATTCTCTATAATTTGACCAGGATTAACGAAGAACTTGATAAGAGCCAACTTTCCCTTATTGGAATATCTAATGATTTGGTCTTTGTTGACAATTTAGACCCAAGGGTAAAAAGCTCTCTGTCTGAAGAAGAAATCTTATTCCCACCGTATAATGCTTTACAAATTCAAGACATCTTAAGAGACAGGGCTAAACTTGCATTCAAAGAGGGTATTTTGTCTTCCGGCGTTATAGAAAAATGTTCAGCTTATGCTGCAAGAGAGCATGGTGATGCAAGACAGGCGTTGGAATTGCTAAGAGTTGCTGCTGAAATCGCAGAGCGTTCTGGCTCTCCCAAAATCTTATTGGAACATATAGATATGGCTGAGAACAAACTTGAAAGAGATCGCATTATTGATGCAGTTACTAATCAACCAAAACAATTTCAAACAGTTCTTTATTCATTAATTCTTCTGTCAAAGACGAGGAAGGCAGTGTTTTATACAGGAGATATTTATGATGTATATAAGAAAATCTGCGATAAAATCAGTTTAAGGCCACTAACACAACGGAGGGTCTCAGACATCATTGGCGAACTTGATATGCTTGGAATCATTAATGCAAAAATAATATCAAAAGGCAGGTATGGCAGAACCAGGGAAATAACACTCTCCACATCCAATGAGATAACAAAAAAGATTGAGAATCTGCTAAAATCTGCACTGGACATTAAACAATCTTAAATTTAAATACACACACTAACACAAACTATAAATGGAAAATCCATTTATTTTGTTAACGCTTAATATATACTTGAAGGCAATTAATTTATCTTTATGAGGAGTGCGTCTACCTTCATTTATTGCTTTATCCATCAAGATAATATTTAATCTATGAGGTGGGAAATGCTAAATGTAGCTAATACACAACAGAGTAAGAAGAATATTTTTACTAACTGGAAAAAAGAAGATATCTTAAAGTTCTTCTTTCAGAGAAAAATCCTTGTTAGTCCTGATTTCGTAGATGCCATTGATAAAGGAGATTTAGTGATTGACATTAAATCACTCAATTTAATTTTAACAAATAAATTTAATATACTCACACAACAGGTGTTTAATCGGATTATAAATAAGAACGAAACTCTTGAGGAGGATAAAAACAAACGAGCAAGTGATTCTGATTCTTATTCTGTTAAAGTTGTAGAAAATTACCCTGAGAGGCCCAAAAAGATAAATTGCCTTGATTTTGTTAAGCATTACAACAAGAGGTTTAAGCAGATTGAGGCAATGTTAAGGGGCAGAGCAGAATTATCAAATTTAACAGCTATAAACAAAGTGCTGAATAAAAGAGACAGTTCACAGGTCTCAATCATTGGTATGCTTAATAATTCCTCATTGACAAAAAATAATTCTCTTAGGCTAACACTTGAAGACCCAACCGGCTCAATCAATGTCTGGGTTAAATCATCACAAAAAGATATATTTAATACAGCTAAAAATTTACCCCTTGATTCAGTTGTTGGCATAACTGGTTTTTCCCACAACAAATCAATGTCAGCAAATAAGATTATATTACCGGATATTCCACAAAAAGAGCTTAAAAAAGGTCCTGAGGAGACATATGCAATCTTTTTATCAGATCTTCATGTCGGTTCAACTAATTTTTTAGCAGATGATTTTAATAAATTTTTGTCGTGGATTAACGGTTCTTTAGGGAGTGAGAAACATAGGGATATTGCGAAGAAAACAAGGTATATTTTCATAGCAGGTGATATTGTTGATGGGGTCGGTATTTATAAGGGTCAAGAAAAAGAACTCATCATAAAAGATGTGGCTAAACAGTATGAGAAAGTTGCTTCCTTATTATCAAAAATTCCAGATAATAAGGCCTTAATCATTATTCCTGGAAATCATGATGCTATCAAGTTAGCGGAGCCACAGCCACCTCTTAAGAAGGACTTTGCAACTCCACTTTCTACTCTGAAAAATGCTTTCTTGTTGAGTAATCCTTCAATGGTTAATATAGAGTCATCCAGAGATTTTTCAGGTTTTGATGTTCTCATGTATCATGGTTTTAGTTTTGATTATTATATCGCCAACATCAATGAGATTAGATTAAAAGGGGGTTATGATAATCCTGAGGTTATTATGAAGTTCTTATTACAGCTTAGACATCTTGCCCCAACACACACTTCATCTCTCTTTTCTCCTGTCTATGATAAGGATCCTATGGTAATTGACAGGATTCCTGATTTTTTTGTCAGCGGCCACATTCATAAAACAGATATTGCAAATTATAGGGGCACAACTCTTATTTCAGGAAGCTGTTGGCAGTCAAGGACCAAATTTCAGGAGAAGGTAGGTCATCATCCAGAGCCCTCAAGGGTTCCAATAGTTAATTTACAAACGAGGAAGTATAAGGTGTTAAAATTTTTAACTTAATCAGATAAATTGATTGAATGAGGTGAAATTTTTGGTTGTTGCAAGTCCAGAGATGCAGGAGTATTTCAAAGAATTGAATAAAAAACTTGAGGAAGCGTACGCTGTCGCTTCTGAAGCAAGGAAAAAGGGTTTTGACCCTGAGGAAGAGGTAAATATTCCCATAGCAAGAAACATGGCTGAGAGAGTTGAGGGTTTAATTTCTGCTGTTGCTCCACAACTCGTCGGTTCAGGTGTTACAAAGAGAATAGAAGAACTTGAAAAGATTTATGGATCCTTAGATTGGAGAGTCGCTCTGATTATTTCTGAAGAAGTCGCAAAGGAAAAATTCTGCAAGTTTAAATCAAAGAAAGAAGCGATAGAGGTAGGTATAAGGACTGGGTTCGCATATCATACTGTTGGTGTTGTCGCTGCTCCTCTTGAGGGCTTTGTTGAGTTAGACATCAAAAAGACGAGGGATAACAAGGAGTACCTTGCTATGAAGTATGCAGGTCCTGTTAGAGGAGCAGGAGGAACTGCTGCTGCCTTTTCTGTTTTGCTGGCTGATTATGTCGGTAAGAAGATGGGTTATGCTCCCTATGATCCAACTGAAGAAGAGGTTAAAAGGTATGCTCTTGAAATATATGATTATCATGAGCGTGTTACAAATTTACAGTATAAACCAAGTGAAGAAGAGCTATATTTCTTGTTAGAACACCTGCCTGTTGAGGTTGATGGTGATCCAACAGAGGACAAAGAGGTCTCAAATTATAAAGACCTCCCAAGGATACACACAAACAGAATAAGAGGAGGAGTTGCTTTGGTTGTATCTATGTTGGCTTTAAAAGCCCCAAAATTGTTAAAACAGGTCAAAAGATTTGGCCATGATTTTGGTCTTGACGATTGGAACTTCCTCGAGGAATTTGTAGAACTCCAAAAGAGAAAGAAGGCAGAAGGAGGCAGCTCAAAAATTAATAAGGAAGCAAGCACGAAACTCTCGCCTGATTTTACTTTCATTGCTGACCTGGTTGGAGGAAGGCCGGTTATTTCATATCCTCTGGCATCAGGAGGTTTCAGGTTGAGGTATGGCAGGTCGAGAGTCAGTGGTTTTTCAGCCGCCTCTATACATCCTTCAACTATGGTTGTTCTACTGGATTATATTGCAACAGGAACTCAATTAAAGGTTGAGCGTCCTGGAAAAGCAGCTTCAATAAGTTCATGTGATACACTTGAGCCGCCAATTGTAAAACTTGACGATGAGAGTGTTGTTAAGCTTTCCTCTGAGGCACTTGCTAAGAAACTAAAATCAAAAATCAAAGAGGTTCTTTATTTAGGTGATATTCTCCTTTCTTATGGGGACTTTTTGGACAGGGGTCACAAACTTGTTCCAGTTGGTTATTGTCCTGAATGGTTTGTTCTGGAACTTAAAGAAGGATTTGATAAAAAGAGTATAAATTATAGAGATGAGAACACTCTGAAAGATTTCTGTATGAAGAATAATATATCCTTTGATAAATTGAAGGCGTTGCTCAAAGATCCCCTAAAAAATATAATTTCATGTAAGGACTCTATTCTGTTGGCAGAATTGTTATCTATTCCAATTCATCCAGAATATACATTTTATTGGACGCAAATCTCAAAGGAGGGTTTTTTGTCATTGGTTGATTCGTTTACCAAATCAAAAATCATTTTTGATTCTGATTCAGTACTTGTTAAAAGAGATGAAAAAGAATTTCTTATTGTTCCTGTTAGTAAAATCGTTTTGAATTTCAATGAATTAACGAAGAGAACACTTGAATTACTTGGTGTTCCCCATAAGCTTATTCAGAATGAATTTATTGTAATTGATGAAAAAGAGTACGCCACTTCTTTGTTTTATTCTTTAGGTCTTACAAAGTCCCTCTTCGAAGATAAGAACCTGCTCAAAAAACACATTGAGAATCTTTCTGTGTTGTCATCAAAATTGTCTGTTCTTGATTTACTTAACTCATTGAACTTTACAATTAGAGACAAGGCAGGGACTTTTATCGGTGCAAGGATGGGCAGGCCTGAAAAGGCAAAGATGAGGAAGTTAACAGGTAGTCCTCATATATTATTCCCGGTCGGGAGTAGTGGCGGTAAAATGAGGTCCTTCCAGTCAGCATTTGAAAAGGGATATGTTCTCGGCGATTTTCCAATGTATTACTGTAAACATTGCCAGAGAGAGACCATTTATCCTGTCTGTGAAGTTTGCGGTGAAAAAACTGTAAGAAAATATTTATGCGGTAACAAAGAAACATTCAATAAAGATTGTGATAAACCTTTGAAGACATTTAGGAGGCAGAAGATTGACATAAACCACTACTTTACTTCTGCACTTAAAAAATTAGGGATGCGCACTTATCCTGATTTAATAAAGGGAGTAAGAGGAACAGCTAATAAAGATCACATACCTGAGAATCTGGCAAAGGGAATTTTAAGGGCGAAATACAAGATATTTGTCAATAAAGACGGGACAATAAGATTTGATATGACTGAACTTCCTATAACACACTTCAAGCCAAAAGAGATATTTACAAGCATAGAAAAACTAAAAGAACTTGGTTATACACATGATATATATGGAGAGCCCTTAACCAATGATGAACAAATTGTTGAGCTAAAAGTACAGGATGTTATATTGCCTGGTAAGAGTTTTGTCGAAGAATCTGCTGATAGTGTGTTATTCAGGGTTGCCAATTTCATTGATGAATTACTCACTAAATTTTATGGTCTAAAGCCATTTTATAAATTGAAGAATCCACATGATCTGGTTGGAAAGTTAGTCATTGGTCTCGCACCTCATACTTCAGCAGGGATATTAGGCAGGATTATTGGTTTTTCTCATACTCAAACACTCCTGGCGCATCCTATGTATCACGCGGCGATGCGTCGTGATTGTGATGGTGATGAGTCATGCGTGATTCTTTTAATGGATGCTCTCTTGAATTTTTCAAGACAATTTCTTCCTGACAGGAGGGGTTCTAGAACAATGGATAGTCCTCTTGTGTTGACAGCCATATTGAATCCTTCAGAGGTTGATGATATGGTTCATAAAATGGAGGTTGTTTCAGAGTATCCTCTTGAACTTTACAGAGCAGCTCTTGATTATAAATCACCAAAAGATGTTAAAGTTGCAACAGTTGGTAATTTTCTGCATACAGAAAAACAGTATGAGGGTATGATGTTTAGTCATGATACATCAAACATTAATGATGGAGTTTTATGTTCTGCTTATAAGACATTACCAACTATGAAAGAAAAGATAGCAGGACAGATGCGTATAGCTGAGCTTGTGCGTGCAGTTGATGCCAACGATGTTGCAGCCCTTGTTATCGATAAACACTTACTAAAAGACACAAGGGGTAATCTGAGGAAATTTTCTAAACAACAATTCAGGTGTGTGAATTGCAATAAGAAATTCAGAAGACCTCCCTTAATTGGAAAATGTGATGCTTGCGGAGGAAGAATAATATTTACAATCTCTGAAGGTTCTATAGTTAAGTATTTAGAGCCGAGTTTACTCCTGTCTGAGAAATATAAGATCCCTGTATATTTAAAACAAAGTTTGGAGATTGTTAAATTAAAGATAGAAAGCATTTTTGGCAAGGAGAAGGAAAAGCAGACAGGTCTGGGACAATGGGTTTAATATGGGTTATCTGAAATTGCGGTGCTTTACAAACATTTATTAACTTCAATATATATAATATAATTATGACTATGGAGAAGAAAATTAAAATTGGGTTGATTTGTCTAACAATTATTGTGATGATTTTAATTACAGGGTCATGGCTAATACAAAATCAACAGGTCAAATCACAAGTAATTGTTTTAAATAAAGAACCATGTCCTAACTGTGAACTTGGATTAATTGATTCTCATTGGCAAAATAACGATTTAATCATTGAGGGGGTTTTCGCTATCAATTGTTGCCCTGGAGAGATTATTTATGAGTATAAAGTATCAAATGATAATTTAAATGTTGTATTAAAAGATGAAGGTCTTTGTAACTGTATGGGAAAACAAAAAACCACTCTGGAAATACAAAATTTAGAAAAAAAGGATTATAACATAACCCTGGGATATAAATACTATAAGAGATAATAATAGAGACAAACGCCCCGCAACTCTCACTCCCTATGGTCGTTCGGTGCTATCACACTCCGATAACAAGGATTATAAGATTCCACTCCCTGCGGTCATTCCATTCAACTTTACTATCACAAACTTCTTATAATCCAATACGTTTAATATAAATTTGATAGTAATAAACTAATTTTGGGAAAAGAGCAATAGACAAAAATAGGGGGAAAGAAGGGAAACAAAATGAAGGAGATTTTTGTTGTTAAAAAGCATGTTTATACAAGCAGGTTAATACTGGCTGTCTGCGATAAGGATTTACTCGGCAGAAGATTCGAAAATAAGGATAAATTATTGGACCTGAATAGCTCCTTTTATAAGGGAGAACTTATGGATGAGGGAGAGGTCCTTATTCTTATGAAAGAGGCATATATCTTAAACCTTGTGGGGAAGTTGTCTGTAGAACTCGCACTGAAGAATAAATTAATATCAAAAGACAGAATCTTTACAATAAAGAACATTCCATACGCCCAGAGTGTTAAAGATGAGTAAAGATATGAGCAGAAAATAATTCACTTCCATTCATAATTATTTTTTACTTTATATTGGGCACTGCCTTCTTTGCTCCACAGGCCATGCATTTGATAAATAAGAAACTCCCTTCCTTAACAAGTATTGTGTCTGGTTTGCCACACTCAGGACAGAGAACATATGTCTTTGCATATTTTTTTATTTTTTCATTCACTTGCGAGGCAGAGACCTTTCTGCCAATGATTATTGCGTTCTTATGAATATCTCCAGGAGCTGCTAATTCTCTAAGAATGAACTTTAATATTTGTTCAGGTTTTCTCCTGAGTGTAGAAGCGATTTCACCAAAATTACTTATGACTGTTTTGTTCCCTTGAATATGTCCTCTTACCCTTGGGATTTCAAACCTCTCACTGGTTAAGACCCTCTCAGGGAGATTCTTCCTTGCCCTCTTAAGCATTTCATCATAATCCATAAGGTTGAGCTTTATACATTCTTATTTAAATCTTGTGTTTCCAAATGTGTTGTTTTCATCCTGCTCCTCTTCTCACTCCTAATGAATAGCTTCAAAAGTTTTTTAAAATATTTAGACCTTTTTTATCATATGGTATTTGAATATTTATTTAATGTCTTCAGGTTAGAAAAAAAACCATGGGATGCTTTTTTTCTTGGTATGCTTTATGTTTCTTTAGGTATACTGCTAAGTTTATGGTTATTCCCAAGTAACGCAAGTGTTGTTTCTGTGCTGCTTGTTGTTATGGCTTCTTTACCTCTGGTTTATGATGCCCTCCGTTTTGAGGAGAAAAAGGAGATAAAATTGTATGATGAAGTTCACATTCTCAAACATCACGAGCATCTTGTAGGGGTTATTCTCTTTTTGTTTCTTGGATTCTCCGTTGCATTTGCAATATGGTATTCTGTCCTGCCTTCAAGTATAGTTGATATTTTATTTAAAGCTCAGTCACAAACAATTCAGATGATTAATTCTCCTCAACCGGCTCAGCAGATTTCAGCCAGTTCTGTTTCAACATTTAATGTGTTCTCTTTGATATTTTTGAATAATGTAAAAGTGTTAATGTTCTGTTTACTGTTTTCTTTTCTTTACGGTTCAGGCGCTCTCTTTATCTTGGCATGGAACGCTTCTGTTATCGGAACTGCGATAGGTAATTTTTTTAGAACTGAAATATCCCTGATAAGTCCCTCTCTTGCTGCATATTTCAAGGTTTCTACACTTGCCTTGGCGAGGTATTTTATTCATGGCATTCCAGAAATATTAGCTTATCTTGTTGCAGGTATCGCAGGTAGTTTAATTTCCGTTGCTGTTGTAAACCATGATTTTAGAACGAGGCGTTTTACCAAAATACTTGATGATACAGCTGATTTGGTTATCATTGCTTTGTTCATTCTTTTAATCGCCGCTTTCTTAGAGGTTTTTATAACTCCTTTATTCTTCTCATAATTTTAGATAGTATGCTCTTTTTCTTTTTTGTTCTTACACGCTTTGGTGTTATGTGACCTGTTCTTTGATGCTTGTTTTTCTTCTGTTTTGTCCTCTTTACGATTGCTTTTTTAATCTTGATTTTATGATTTTTTGTCTTGATTCCTTTCCTTTTCGATTTATTCCTGTTTATTTTTTTCTTACTTTTCTCTTTGATTTGCTTTTTGGCAGGTCTTTTCTTTTTTCTTTTTCTTCTTTTTTTCTTCAATTTTTTAACCTTTTTCCTCTTCTTAAGCCCTGCTGTCTTAACTTTGGATTTAACTGCTTTTGTTTTTCTTTTCTTCATAACCTTCTTTTGCCTCTTCTTTGTCTTTCTTTTTCTCTTTATAATCCTCTTCTGCTTACCCTTTTCTCTTCTTTTCTTTGTTGTTTTTGCTTTCGCGTTCTTCTTTGTTTTTTCAATTTCAATTGTTTTCTCGTTTAATACCTTAATCTTCTGCATCTCCTTTATCTTGCTTTCTGTTCTATTAACAATTTGCTCTATCCTTTTTATTTCGTCTTCTTTGTTGTTTTCAATCAGGTTAGCGCCACACTCAGGACATTTGAAATTGAAATTTAATGCCTGGTCAAATGTTAGCTTGACACATTTGTTCGGACACACAAAATAGGTATGATCCTTCTCAAGTTCCATTTTATCCAGATACCTTTGTTTTTTTTCCTTTAATCTCTTTATAATAAAGTCAATTAATCTTTCATTGTGGAATTTCCAATAATATATATACCAACCCCTGATTTTATCCTTTTCTTTCTTAAAAGACAGAAGATTGTGTTTTAGCAGTTCATAAAGTAGATGCCTGGTTGAGTTTATATCACGGTTAAGCTCTTCCGCCAGAACATATTCAGATGTGTATTCTCTCTTCTCTAATTGTTTGATAAGTGTAAAGAGTGTTTCTCCAAGCACCTCTTTTGTTATACTACTTAATGTGTTCTTTTTGTCCCCTCTTCTCCCAGTAACTTGTTTGCTTTTTGACATTTATTCTCTCCTCTGTTTTCTATTCATACATTCCCTTTATTTACTTCTTATGAATAAAATACTTTACTGTTATTTTATTAATTCTTCGAATAAGAAACCCCTCCTCTTTAATAATGGAATGCTTACCTTATAGCCCTTTTCTGTTTTTTCAAGGTCTTCTACACTTATAAAATACCATTTCATTGTATTTATTTTTATTCCAAACCATGCTTCAGTACCAAATTTTTCAGAAAAGTCCTTTATTTGCTTTATATCTTCCTCTGAAAAGTACTTGTTAATCTGCTTCGTTGTTTTACATTCAATAGATAATCTTCTTAGTTTATTTGCTGCGAGAACATCTGGATTTGGGTTTTTTGTCAGTCCCGAACCAGCTACTCGCACAGCTGCCCACCCTGCTTCCCAGAACATTCTAACTAATTCTCTTTCAGCATTACTTCCTTTGTTCTTTCTGTTAATCATTATATGAGGGAATTATTATTTAATATATAATTTTTTGTTTTTCAGAGCTCTTATATACTTTTATTCAAAACTTTTATAAGTAAAGATACCTAACTATTTACTATGTCAGAGAAATTTTTACCAGTCGCGGCTGTTGAGAAATTGTTTAAAAAGGCAGGTGTTGACAGGAGTTCTGATAATGCGAAGACAGCATTAAAAGATTTGTTGGAGGAGTATGCTGTTAAGATTTCGAAGAGAGCTTCTGAGTTTGCAGCTCACGCCGGAAGAAAAACAGTGAAGAAGTCAGATATAAAACTTGCCATTGAAAGTTTTAAAGAGTGAGTTTAAAGTTCTGTAAACAACACTAAACTGTTATCTTCATGAAGTCATACGCTGCTCGTACATTATTAAAGTAATTCTTTGCTTCTTCTTCTATCTCATTGCTGCTCTTATATCTCTGGCTGAAATGAGTTAATATCAATTTCTTGACATTTGCTCTGGTTGCTATATAAGCAGAGTCCTTAACAGTCAAGTGAGAGTATTCATAGGCCTTTTCAGCCAACTCTGTTTTGAATGTTGCTTCTGATATTAATAAATCAGCATCCTTGGCTATTCTCAAACAGTTCTCACACACTCCAGTATCTGTTATTATTCCTATTATCCTGCCTTTCTCTATAAAACTCACTTCTTCTGGTTTTATTCTCTTACCCTTAAAGATTATACTCTTTCCTTTTTGTAATTTTCCAACAAGAGGACCTTCTTTAAGTCCTACTTTCTTTATTTTATCCCTTATAATCCTCATCTTATCCTTTTCAACGAATCTGTAACCTACACAGGGGATTTTATGCTCTAATTTATAGCTGTAGAGTTTAAAGTCCTCATTCTCAAAGAATTTTCCATTGGACACTTCTTTAATCCTGTATTTTATTTTTCTGGTGAACTCAAATGCCTTAAACATCCACTTAAAGTGTTGTCTTGTTCCCTTTGGCCCGTATATCTCAAGCGTTTTTTCATAATTGCTTACTGCCAGTGTTTGCATTAAGCCGGGAATCCCAAGAACATGATCTCCGTGCCAGTGGCTTATCAATAGTTTTGTTATGCTTGTGGCTTTAAGCCCTGCAATTCTTAGTTGTCTTTGAGTTCCCTCTCCACAATCTATTAAGATATTGTCCTTCTTATAACTCATTAAAATAGATTGGTGGTTCCTCTCCTTTGTCGGCACCATTGAACTTGTTCCGAGAAAATGAATTATGATTTTTGCTGCCATGGATAAAGTGTTTATTTATGTATTTTTTAATCTTTGGTTTTTATCAGTTAATCTCTATTATTCTTGTATTCTGTTATCTTTATCTTAATCTTTTTATTTCTCATTAGTTAAGTTTTTAAATTCACTGTTCTTCTTATTTTCTCATGGTAAAAAAATCTGAGACAGAGGTTAAAAGTAAGAAAGTTAAGGTTAATGCCATATTTGTTGGCGAACGAGTTTTGACTGAAAACTCAGATTCTGCCAGGGAGCTTTATAATCAAAGTAGATATGGTGCTATACTCGAAGATGGGAAGGTTCAACTCTCATTGATTGAGGCCTTTTATTTGATGCAAAAAGGCAGGGTTAGCATTTTTGATTATAGAGGCAAGGCCTTAAACGAAAGGACCTTTTTCAAAAGGGCGAAAAAGCTTGATTCTAAATTCTGGATAAGATATTCTGTATATAAGAATATTAGAGACAGGGGTTATATTATAAAGACGGCCTTAAAGTTTGGTGCTGATTTTAGAGTATACAACCGGGGAGTTAAACCAGGAGAGGGACATGCCAAATGGATTGTTTATCCTGTCCACGAATCAGAGGGTCTTACCTGGTATGAGTTTGCCGCGAAGAATAGGGTTGCACACTCAACAAAGAAGAAATTATTAATTGGTGTAGTTGATGATGAGGGTGATGTCACATACTATGAAATAAGGTGGGTTAAGCCATAGAATATGAGAATTCTTAATAACAAAAATTTATAAAGAAGTTCTCTCTTTTGTTCATTATGGTCGTAATAGATAAAAGAGAGGAAACATTGTCTTTCTTAAGAAGTAAGGGGCCTTGTCTCCCAGGTGATGTTGCAAAGCATATCAACACTTCTATTCTTATAGCGTCTGCTGTACTGTCAGAATTGTCAAGCAAGGGCTTGGTTAAAATATCAAAATTAAAGTTTGGAAGCTCCCCTATTTATTATCTCGAAGGCCAGGAATCAAAACTCGAGACAATTTTTTATCCAAGATTAAATGCCAAGGACAAGCAGACATTTGATTTGTTACATAAGAAAAAACTGTTAAGAGATGATGAACTCGAACCCCTCCTAAGGGTCTCTTTAAGAGGTCTGGGAGATTTTGCAATACCTTTCTTTGTGACCGCAGGTGATAAAAAAATCCTCTTCTGGAGATGGTATTCTACAAGTGAGAGTGACATAAAGGATATGCTGGACTTGTATTTTAACAAGAAAAAACCACCAGCACAATCTAAGGAGATTACAGGGGCTGAGAAGGAGAAGAAAGAGAGGACTCACGCAGAGCAAAGTAAAGAGTCAGTAGGAGTACCAGCTTCTAAGCAAGGGGTTCTTAAACAGGAAGTCCTGAGAGAAGTAAAAGAGTCCAATACCTTACAAAAAGTTAAGGGTCCGAAAGCAAGAAAGAAGGCAATATCTGTTGATATTAACTTCTTAAACAAAGTGATGGCTTTCTTTGAGAAGAATGATTTTGATGTCTTAAGCCGGGAACCGAAGACAAAAAGGGAAGTGGACTTTATTGTTATGATGCCGACTCCTGTCGGTAAGGTAAAATACTTTTGTAAGACATGGAATAAAAAGAGAATTAATGATGCTGATTTAAGTAAAGTTGCTGTTCAGTCCCAGTCAAAAAATCTTCCCTGTGTGTTATTAATAAATGGTTCTTTAACAAAAAAAGCAAAATCAATGATTGGAAAAGAGATAAATAACTTAATTGTCAAAAATATTTAAATGAAATCACTACTTATCATCTCTTAATGTAAGGAGGTTCTTATGGGAGTAAAACTAACAAATCTCTTGGTCACAAAACAAATAGGTCTTGAGGAGTTAAAGAATAAAGTAATCGCTGTTGATGCTTCTTTATTTCTCTATCAATTCCTCTCAACTATAAGACAAAGGGATGGAAGCTTGCTCCTGGATTCAAAAGGTAATGTTACAAGTCATTTAATGGGTTTATTTACAAGGACAATTACTCTCTTAACAAAGGGGATAAAGCCAGTGTATGTTTTTGATGGTCCCCCACCTGAATTAAAGCACATGACTCAAAGAGTAAGGGCTGAAGCAAAGCAGAGGGCGATGAAGAAGTATGAAGAAGCGATTTCAAAGGGTTATCTTGAAGAGGCGAGAAAGTACGCCTCAAGAACATCAAAATTAACACCGGATATGGTTAAAGAGGCAAAAGAGCTCTTAACTTCATTGGGCCTGCCAATTGTTCAGGCCCCTTCAGAGGGGGAAGCACAGGCATCTTTTATGGTTAAGAAAAATGATGCTTTCGCTGTTGCAAGTCAGGATGAGGATTGTCTTGTTTTTGGAGCTCCGAGATTACTTAGAAATCTGTCTGCAACAAGCCGCAGGAAAATAAGGGGCAAGGTCGTCTATCAAAAGACAAATCCTGAAATTATTGAATTATCACAAAATTTGAACCATCTTGGTATTGATCATACACAACTGGTTGTACTGGCTATTCTGATTGGTACTGATTACAACCCAGAGGGTGTAAAAGGTATTGGTCCTAAAAAGGCACTCTCTCTGGTTAAACAATTTGGTAAGGATTTTAATGTGTTATTTAATAGTGTTAAGTGGGAATACGCTTTTTCCTGGAAGAAAATATTTGATACAATAGTGAATATGCCAACAACATCTGATTATGATATCAAATTCAGCAGTATTAATACAGAAAAGATTAAGAGTTTGCTATGTGACAAACATGATTTCTCACAGGAGAGAGTTGATAAATTGTTAAACCCCCTGCTCAAAGAAAAATCACAAAGTAGTTTGACAAATTTCTTTAAGTAAATTAGACAAAGATTAAACAATAACTTTTAATATGGCATATTGTTTTTTATTATTATGCTCGGCTTGAAAGTTAACAGCAAAGATGGAGAACAGGTAAAGAACTTTTTGATAAAAAAGAATTTGTTAGATAATGATTTTTTGATATCAAAGAAAGGCAAGTATCTTATATTCCCCTTAACAAAGAAGACAACAGCGGATTTAAAGGAAAATCTGAAAGAGCCAGATTCTAAACCAAAATCTAAAATGAAGAAATTCCTCGAGTCAAATTTAAAGTCAAAAGTCCACGATTTTGATGTTGTTGAATTTAACTTTAAGATAAGAAAAAAGCCATCCTTCAATTTGTTGCTGAAAAAGAGGTTTCCTGAGGATTACCGTTTAATCAAAAAGTCCTATGATGCTGTCGGCGATATTGCTATACTTGAGATACCAAGGGCTCTGGAGAGCAAGGAAAAATTAATTGCAAAAATATTTCTTAAAACACACAATAACATCAAAACAGTTCTTAAAAAGAAGGGGGCGCATACTGGCGAATTCAGAATACAATCTTATGAATTATTGGCTGGTAAAGATAAGAGGGAGACAGTTTATGTTGAAAACGGCTGTCGCTTTATGCTGAATGTTGAAAAGACATATTTTTCTCCAAGATTAAGTTCTGAAAGATTGAGGGTTGCTAAATCAGTTAAAAGAGGAGAAGATGTTCTTGTCATGTTTTCAGGTTATGCTCCCTATCCAATCAACATAATAAAGCATTCTAAACCCGCGGTTGTTTATGGTGTTGAATTAAATCCTGATGCTCATTATTATGCTCTTATCAATAAGTCATTAAACAAAATTGGCGATAACAAACTTATACTGCTGAATGGAGATGTTAATGATGTTGTTCCAAAGATCATAGAAAAGAGAAAACCTCTTATTGGAACAAAAGCTCATTGGTCCGATGTTCAACTTAAAAATCGCTTAAAATTGAGGCCCAAGCTTATCGAGTTTCACCTAAAAACAGGGGATCTGGAAAAGTATAAGAAAAAAGTCGAGCAAAAAATTGATTTCTTAGCTAAGAGAGGTATTAAAGTTATGATTCACCAACCGTTTTATTTCAACAATATGCCTGTCTGCTTATCGGATAAAAGGTTAGTTGATAACACCAAAATATGTTACAAACAACTCTTAGAAATCTGTTTACGACATAAGAATGTTATTGGTTTTGTAATTCATCCATACAAGGCGAAGTTCTCAGACACTGTGCAGGAAGATGTTTTTATAGATGCAATGAGGAATTTGATGATGCTCCCATATTTTAAAGAGAAGGTCTTCGTGGAAAATGTTTACAAGGGCTTCTTCTCGAAACCAGAAGGAATACTAAGAGTCGCAAAAATACTCAAATTGAGGAATCTGTGTTTTGATTTTGCTCATTTTTATATCAGTAATAAAGACAGGAAGCTTATAAAACCCTTCATAATTAAGATTAAAAAGGAATTCAATCTTTACTTTCACATTGCTGATTCTGATACAAAACTTAGAGGTCCTGATAAAGAACTGGATACCTTAGAAGTTGGTAAAGGAGAGCTCGATTTTAAAAAGTATATTCCTCTAATTGATAGGGGGATAGTCGAAGTTAAGTCAAAAAATGAGGAAACAGCTGAGGAGGCGGCACGTTCATATAAAATAATACAAAAATTGGCCTTGGAAAGAGCAAGATTTGACAGGATTATCATGCCCCTCCCGAAAACAGGCAATCTCTTCTTAAAATTAGCTTTTGATTCTTTAAGAAATAAAGGCAGGATTCATTTCTATTATTTCCTATACGAAAAGGACATTCCAAAGAGAGGGTATGAAATAATTAAAAAAGAGGCAGAAAAATCAGGTCTCCATGTTTATAATAAAAGTTATCACATCTGCGGGCAGGTTGGTAAGCGGCTTTATCGTGTGTGTTTTGATTTTAACATTTTGAAGGAGAAATAATGTCGAATACCCATAATTTAATATTTATCAAAATATTTATAAAGAGCCCGTTTATCCTCTCTTAACATAACAAGTATTTGTAAATATTTGCTTTGGGTGTTAAATATTCCCCATTAACTTAAATCATTGAGGTTCGCTTTATGAGTATGGATGAATACCCTAAAAAAGAGGGAGTAAAGGAAGAGAAAGGAGCAAAAGAGCATTCTTCTAATAAGTTCTACAATCAAGATACTACTTCTTCGGATAAAACTGTAAAAAGAGATGAGAATATAGAGAAAAAAGAGACAGAAACGGAAAGAGAAACTGATGAAGAACATAAACTTAATGATGACCAAAAGAAAGTTGGGCAGAAAGAAGTCAATAATTTAGACAAAGACAATGTTGAGAAAGAGAAGGAAGAGCACTCTTTAAATCAGGAAAAGAGTGAAATAAAGAGAGAGCCAAAAAAGAATGAAGAAAAAGAAGTGAAGAAGAAGGACAATGAAGCGAAAGAGAAAAAAGAAGAAAATAAAATAAAAGAAACCTCAAAAGAGCAGAAAAATCATAAAGGTTTAAAACACCTCTTACATAAGAAAACAAATAAAGTCCATTCGGAGCAGAGACATCACGAAAGAAAAAATAAGATTAGGGACTGGTACGTTAAAAATTATAAGGCGTCTGTTATTATTACTCTTACCATATTTATCATTCTCCTAGCAGGTATGTTTATCAAATCCTCTATAACAGGAGAGCTCATCAACAAAGATATTTCTCTTAAAGGAGGAATAACATTTACTATCCCATTTAATCATGCTCAAGATTTTAACAGGATTGAACAGGCATTTCATAATGCCTTCCCAAAGGGTGATATTAATCTGAGGATTCTGGGAACTTCAGCTCAAAGCTTGAGTATAGAGACATCTGACTTAAATGAAACCCAGATTATAAGTGTATTGTCAAATTTTAATTATTTTAAGAAGTCAATTGATGAAAAGGACTATACTGTTGTTACTGTTGGCTCTGTTTTAGGAGAGGGCTTTTTTAAAGAGACAACAAAAGCGATTATACTATCCTTTATCTTTATGAGTATTGTTGTTCTTATCTACTTCAGAAGTTTTATTCCTTCATTGTTTGTTTCGTGGAATGCACTTGCTGATGTGACAGAGACATTTGCTGTTCTTTCCATATTTGGTATTAAGGTCTCAACAGCTTCTATAGCTGCACTGCTTATGCTTATAGGTTATTCAGTCGATACGAACGTATTACTAACTTCCCGTGTTCTTAAAGCAGCTTATGATAAAATCATTTCTTTGATATTTAGTTCAATGAAAACAGGACTTGCAATGACTGCTACAACGGTTATAACCACAGTCCTCGCTTATTTTATATCACAATCTTTGGTTATACAGCAGATAATGTTTATTTTGACAATAGGTCTATTGTTTGATACTCTTAATACCTGGATGTTTAACGCGCCTCTATTGAGGTGGTATTTAGAGAATAAGTTCAAGAGGTAACAAGTTTATGAGAGCAAAACTCACTATGAGGAAATTGAAGAAAATGCTTAAGGATTGGAGGATCCTTCTCGTACTTGTTATGCTCCTCTTGGTGCTTTTCATAATTCATCCAACAATGCATTATGGAGCTACAATAAGAAGTGTTAAAACCAATTCTTCTGCCTATGAAGCAGGTTTGAGGGGGCCAAGTCCTGTTCAGCTTCCTGTCTTTAGGGAGAGGATTATAGCAATAAATGGGGAGCCAATAAAAAATGCAGGTGATTATTACAAGGCAATTTCACACTTAACACCTAATACAACACTCCTTATACAGACAAATTTAGGTAATTATAAGGTTTATGTTAAGCCCAGAATATTAAAAATTCCTACCAATCAAACAATTAACAAAACAGTATCTCAAAGTATATTAAACAAAACCACAAATAAGACAATAAAAGTTAATAAGACAATTGAGGTTAAAAAATACTTAAATGTAATTAATGGTACTGAAGATCTCGGTATTAAAGTATACACATCACCTAAAAATGATATAAAATTAGGTCTTGACCTTCAGGGAGGAACAAGAGTAATACTCGAACCAGAGAGAAAGGTCTCCCAGGAGGTTTTTGCTAATTTGATAGATACTCTGAATCAAAGGTTGAATGTTTATGGTTTAAGTGATGTTGTTGTTAGGCAGGCATCGGATCTTTCAGGGAATAGATATATTATTGTAGAGGTTGCTGGAGTCAATGAAGAAGATGTTGCCAACCTTGTTGAAAAACAGGGTAATTTTGAGGCAAAGATAAATAATATTACTGTTTTTGAGGGTGGTAAGGACATTAAGTATGTCTGTATGAGTGCTGAGTGCTCAGGCATCAGTCCGAGAGAGCCACCATATAGGGGTAAGGATGGTAATTGGTATGCAAGGTTCTCTTTTTCAATAAAAACAAGTGAAGAAGCAGCAAATAGGCAGGCGAATGCAACTAAAAACCTCAGGGTCATTCATGAGGGAGGTCAGGATTATCTTGACAAGAACATAGATTTCTATCTTGACGGCAAAAAGGTTGATAGTTTAAGGATCGGCGCTGACCTTAAAGGACTTCCTACGACAGATATAATGATCAGTGGCTCTGGATCAGGAGCAACGAGAGAAGAAGCCATAGAAGACGCTCTTAAAAACATGAAGAGATTGCAGACCATACTGAAAGTAGGTTCTTTACCTGTTAAATTACAGGTGGTCGCGAAGGACAACATCAGTCCAACACTTGGGAAATCATTCTTGAATAATTCATTATTCATAGGGCTGGCAGCGATAATTGCAATTATTTTGGTGCTTGTTATATTTTATCACAGATGGGACCTGATTACTCCAATAGTAATAACTGCACTTTGTGAAGTGATAATTACTGTTGGTCTGTTGACTTTTATCGGCTGGAACCTGGATATGGCTGCCATAGCAGGTCTGATAGCTGCTATCGGTTCCGGTGTTGACCAGCAGGTTGTTATTACTGATGAAATCTTGAGTGGAGAATCAAGGAGAGCATTTACCTGGAAGCAGAAATTAGGTAACGCGTTTAAGATTATAACAGGCAGTTACCTGACCACACTATTCGCTATGTTGCCTCTGTTGTTTGCAGGTGCTGGCCTGTTAAGGGGTTTTGCTTTGACGACAATTGTCGGTTCAACTGTTGGTGTTTTAATAACAAGACCTGCCTATGCAAGTGTAGCAGAAATTCTTTTAAAGAGTGACTAAATACCTTCTATTATGATTATTACAATATCAGGTGAGCCAGGGGCAGGTAAGAGTACAGTTTCTAAGAAATTGGTCTCACTTTTGAACATGAAATATTTTTGTGTTGGTAAACTATTAAGACAATTAAGCTTAAAAAGAGGAGAGTCCCTCATAAACATAAGTAAGAAAGCAGAGAGGGATTTCAGCATTGATAATTATCTTGATTCTCATTTAAGGTCTTTAACCAAGAAGGACAATTATATAGTTGACGCTCGTCTTGGTTTTTACTTTATCCCAAATTCTTTTAAGATTTTCCTCAAAGTCAATCCGCTCATTGGGGCGAAGAGAATCTCAAATGACAAGAGAATTGAAGAGTATGTTGCTTTTAAACAGCTCTTAGCCGAGATAAAGCGTAGGAAGAAGTCAGAGGCATTAAGGTACAAAAAGTATTATCATATCAAATTAGATGACAGGAAGGATTTTGATTTAATAGTTGATACGTCTCACTTATGTGTTGAAGATGTTGTTTCCATAATATTACAATCTTTAATTGACAAAGGTGTTATCCATGTATAAGCGCGAGAAAGTTTTTTCTTATCCTTATATATATGAACCTGCTGAGGACTCTTTTTTAATAATTAACTTTATTGAGGAGAATGCTCCTTTATTTTATAATAAAGATGTTCTTGATATGGGAACCGGCTCCGGAATTTTAAGTGTTAAGGCGGCAGATTCTGGTGCTAATGTTACTTCAGTTGATATAAACAGTTTTGCTATTGAAAGAGTAAGGAAAAAGTTTGGGATGAAGTACAGAAAGAAAATTGCTTTTAAGGTCTCTAATTTATTCTCTAATATAAGGAAAAAATTTGACATTATTATGTTTAATCCACCTTATCTTCCTATGAATAAGAAGGAAGACAAAGATGTTGCTATGGCTGTTTCTGGTGGTAAGCATGGCTATGAACTTATTCAGGATTTTTTCTCAAAAGTCAACAGGTATTTGAAAGATGAAGGTTTTATCCTGCTGGTTTTCTCGTCATTGACAAATAAAGAGAAGGTTGAGGAAGTCATCTTAAAACATGGCTTTAAGTTTGAATTATTGAAGAAAGAGAATTTTGATTTTGAGACATTGTTCCTATACAAGATTGAAAAGAAAAACTTTCTGAAACTGAATGCTCTTACTGATGTTTTATTGTTTGCAAAGGGCAAGAGGGGTCTTGTTTATAAAGCAGATTTAAGATTGAACAAAAGAACAAAGAAAGAAGTAGCTATAAAAACTTTGAGGCAGGATACAGAAGCGGTAAATGTTATAGAGAAGGAAGGGGAATGGCTCTTATTCTTGAATAGGTATAAAATTGGCCCAAAAGTTGTTTTGAAGAAGGATGACTTCTTAATCATGGAATTTATAAGGGGCAAACAAATTCTTGACTACTTTAAGGAGCAGGATTATAAAAAATCCATTTTTATTATTAAAAAAATTATCAGACAATGCATACTCCTTGACTTAATCGGTGTTGATAAGGAAGAACTCCATCATCCTCTAAAACACATAATTATCAGAAATGGAAGACCTGTTATGATTGATTTTGAGAGGACTCACTTCACTAAAAAGCCAAAGAACACAACCCAATTTATTCAATTTCTCAGTTCTCGTTATGTAAAAAATGCTTTAGGAAATAAAGCGGTTATTAATGCATCCTGTTTAAGACAGGTCTCAAAGGAATACAAATCAAAAATAATTAAAATTTTCTCTGGGATATCACCAGATTATAATATTAAAGTAAAAAGAATCTACAGGCAGCTTAACAATTTATCTGAGTTTCTCATTCCAAAAGTTTCTAAGTGTATCCATCATAAATCAGATAAGAATAATCTAAGAACACAAAACAAAAGACACAAACATAATTTTTACGATAAGGTCTACAACTTAGTGAAGAGAATTCCAGAGGGCAGGGTATCAACTTATAAGATAATAGCTGAAAAATTAAACTCGAAAGCATACAGGGCTGTTGGTACTGCATTACATAAAAATCCTTACAGAGAAGTCCCCTGTCACAGGGTTGTAAAGTCAAATGGAGAAATAGGAGGTTTCGCAAGGGGGACAAAGGAAAAAGTTAGAATGCTGAAGAAGGAGGGCTTATCTATAAATAAGAATAAAATAAAGAATTTTGAAGGGCTTTTATATAAATTCTAATCCTTTCTTTTGAAGCTCCCAATCAAATCTTACAAGTGAGTAAATCATTTCAGTTACAGCTCCCTTATAGGAGATAATTCTTATCTTCTCAAATGGCTTGATATCCCTCTCTTCGCTATGATATCTGAATTCAATGCTCTGTCTTGTTCCTACAAACGGGTTACCGAAGTATAATGAGAATTCATCCTTTGAATATTCTGTGTGAACCTGCCATCTTTCTTTAACTTCCTTAGCGATATTAGTTAATATCTCCTCCAAGGTTCCTTTTCCAGACCTCTCTTCATACAATTCTTTAAGGATTTCACCCTGCGTTTTAGATAAGTCAATATACCACTCATACTTCCCACCAGGTCCCTTATCTATTAAATTATCACTAATACTCTTAGAAAGTTCATACAGACCACTTTCATTATGTTGGTTAATTAATTTATCATATTCTATATGGAATGGTTTCATCTT
>CAYLQB010000007.1:0-1498 GCA_964385745.1 uncultured Methanosarcinales archaeon | reverse complement strand
TTTCATTATGTTGGTTAATTAATTTATCATATTCTATATGGAATGGTTTCATCTTCTCTTTTTTATCTTCTTAACCTCCTTTTCTAAATTAAGTTTTTCAAGGAGTTCTTTATATCTATTTCTTATTGTTACCTCTGTGACACCGGCAACATCAGCAACTTCTCTCTGCGTTCTCTTCTCCCCATGAACTAATGATGAGACATACAGTGCAGCAGCTGCGATACCTGTCGGGCCCCTTCCAGATGTTAATTCTATCTTCTGTGCTTTTTCAAGTATTTTTATTGCATAACTTTGAGTTTCAGGGCTGAGTTTTAGAGCAGATGCAAACCTTGCTATATAATCAACAGGATTGCTTGGGATTATCTTTATCTGCAATTCCCTTGTTATGAACCTATAAGTTCTTCCTATTTCCTTCTTCTCTATTCCTGAGGCCTCTGAAATTTCATCAAGTGTTCTTGGAACTTCATGTCTTCTGCACGCTGCATACAGAGCACCGGCAACGACTGACTCCATAGAACGGCCCCTGACAAGACCTCTCTGGACAGCAAGTCGGTATATCCTTGCGGCCTCTTCTTCAACTGATTTTGGAAGTTTTAAGTATGAGGCAACTCTCTTCAATTCAGCGAGTGCTAACTTTAAATTCCTCTCTATTGCAGTGCTTATTCTGTACTGCCACTTCCTTAACCTGAAATATTTGTCCTTATTTTTACCTGATAAGCTGCTTAAATCAGACCTTCTTCCTATATCTGTGCCCAATCCCTGGTCAAATTGACTGTATGTCATTGGTGCCCCAGATCTTCTGTTGGATGTATCACTGTCCTCAAATTCCCGCCATTCCTGGCCAAAATCAACCATTTTATCATCAATTACAAAACCACAGTCCCTACAAATTATTTCTCCCCTCTCCTTATCATAATAGAGATTTGTAGAACCGCATTCAGGACATTTCTTTATTTTTTGACGCATTTTTCCACCCCACAAGTATCTTGATGACTCTGATAACTGTCTTGCTCGCTAATATCAAAGAACTAAATTTGTTTTATGCCAGTAGGTTTCGCTCCACACAATTTGACTGTTCCGTCAAATTTAAAATGCTTTCGATACTTTTATAAATGTAAAGAATAAGTTATATTTAAATGTTTCTATTTATGGTTCTGTTAATCTATTGTTAGTGAAGTGAAAAAGTGATTAAGGAAAGTAAAAATTTGAAGAGAAGATAAGATTCAGGCAGATAGAAATTGCATGAAGGTTAACCAAGAATAGTAACTTGAGATGTTGTTATTAGAACTATTTATCTAACCATTTGCACTTCCAATTCATTTCCATTATGGGATTAATTAAATTTTTAAAACTAGCGCTATTTTTTCTGATGCGTGATGATTTAGATTTTAAGAACAATGTTACACCATCTGTTGTTTCATTGGCACAGGGAGCTACCCAGAGCGCAAAGCAGGCATCTGCTCAGGAGATCTTCGATCAGATACTTGCCTTCATCTAC
>CAYLQB010000006.1:0-24531 GCA_964385745.1 uncultured Methanosarcinales archaeon | reverse complement strand
GTTTGTCAACATCAGTTTGTAAGATTGTCATAAAATCACCTTAATTTGTGTTTCTCTAAATGGTTTGTCTTATTTTATATCCTCTTTATTACTCCCTTATATTCTGTCAGGCATTACTCTTATGATTTTAAAGGGTTTTTGCTCTCCTCTTATATATTATTACCTTAATAATTTATAAATTATTCTCTTTATAAAAGTTTTCTCCTGTTTAGTTTATAATAAAGCACCTGTTTCTCCTTTAATGACAGGTCTCACTTATGTCACTCGTTTCGTAGCTTGATACATGATTATCATCCTGGTCCAATCTAAACCAGCTTGGCATGTCCGGATCTGCCTTTGTGTTGTTTATGCACAAATTGCTTGTACTTCTATTTCCAAAGTATATATAATCAACAACGCTTTTTGTTTTTGTTGTAAGCCCGGAGTCAATAAGTTTCTGAACATTTACCATGCTTTCTATGCCATAAGATGAATTTGACAGATTATTTGAGAATCTCATTAAAAAGTCAGGGGCTGTTGTTGATTCTTTGTAATAGGACCTGTTTAAGTGGTTGAGCAGATTATTCGTGTTGTTTCCAATGACAAAATGCTCGTAGGGTGTTTTATTTATTATGTTGCTCACTTTTCCATAAGTCCCTATTGTATACAGCGGATCTTCAAATCCAATTATGCTTATGCTGTTGTTTTTGTTGAAAGTATAATTCCAATATGCTAAACCATTTACATCTTTAATCTCTGATTTAATTATCATGTTTATTTTTATACCCCATGGCTCATCCTGAAAGACCTTAAAACTAACATTTGTGAAGTTTATTATAATATTAAGTTCTTCTGCTTTGTCTTTCATTCTGTTACTCCAATTTGTAAAACTTGTGTCATTCATTATGTCGATTGTTTCATTTCCATATTTTCCATACAAAAAAATTTCTTTGAATGCCTCCTGACTGTTGTTGAAGAATTCTCCCTTCTCTTCCATATAATCCTGCATTCCGAGTATGGTTCTGAATCCGGATATGTAAATTTCTCTGTCGAGATCACTGTCAATTCCTTTTATAAAATTATTAATTGTATCAATCCTTGATGATATTACTTCTTCCCTGTCTCTCAGTTTAAATGAGTAAGTGTAAGTAGAAATTAATAATATAAGAGCCATAAGCAATATTGCGGTGAGTGTAAAGAAGATACCTTTCTTATTAATCCTCCTCTTGCCCGTGTTTTTCCTGTTTTTCTTATTGTTCTTTTTCATTTTGTTTGTCATCTTGTTTATTGTTCTGATTACTGTGCTTATTTACCTTATGTTTCTTTGGTTAAATCTGATTTTAGTTCCATATGTTTAATCTCAGGATAGCAGGCCCCCAGAGTGAGGGGACTCTTTTTATGACTATAGTATCTAATTTTAAATTATCCTGTGATACTTTGACATTTATTTTTCCATTCTTATCCGGGTCAAGTTGTGTAAGAAGCTGGCATATTGCCTTGTTTATTGCGTCGTTCGTCTCGCTGTCTCCGTTGTAAGTGCAGTGCGTTCCAGAAATAGAAGCATTGTAAATGCAGTAATTAGTACCAGAGTAACTATCAGGGACAATTAGTGTAGTGTTGCTCCCGTCTTCAAAGTACACAGTCCAGTTGCATCCTTCTGCTTTTGACTCAACGGCAGAGTAACTGACGAAATTTTTTATTAGCAGAGTATAAATCACTTTGTCATCAGGAGAACCTCCTGTATAATTGCCGGGGGCTGAAGCGGTCGTTATAATAACGGAATTGTTCCCAATGTTTATTTTATTGATAGGAATATTTATGATAAAGGGATCTCCCAAAAGGTTGTATTCGCTTCCAAAGTCATTTAGGTTAAAGACCTGTTTAGAGTTTATTGTAAGATTATTACTCCAATAATAAGAAGAGTAAGATGTTGCATACCCTTCTATTACGCTCGTATTCTCAGGAACTAAAAATTCTCCCTGTGTAATATTGTTGTTAAAACTGTCTGTTTCAATCCTTAAAGGAATCTTTCCGTAGACATATGGCTTGTTTAAAGGTGTATAATTTATTAAGATGTATGAATTGTCGTACAATTCAGATGTAACATTATTGACTAATATTCTCTGGTACTCATATATGGCTGACTTGTTGTTTATCCTGCGCGCGATAGTTAAGTAAATATTTGCTAGTTTACTTGGGTCTTGGCTTGCGAAGTAACTTCCGTTTCCTTCATATGCCATTTCTGTTAGTGTATAGTTCGCATTAGTGCAGTTTGATACAGGTCCGAATCCTATTGTATCAACTGTCGCATTCTGGTAAGTATGTACTCTATAAGCAGAATATATAGATGAGTTTATTGGACCTTCGCAGTCACTTCCTGTGCAGTCGTCTGAACCGCCTCCGCAACTAGAAGAATAATATTGGTATGAAGTTGCATTCCCTGTTGTCTGGCACTTATAATAACACCACCACCATACACAATAATCAAGTTCTTTTCCACAGCAATATGTCGGCAGCCCATCTGTCATCACAACGACAAATTTATCTCTTGATGAATTGCTATTTGCATTGAGTATATTGTATGCCTCATTAACAGCACAGCATATGCATGTTCCGCCAGACGGATCATCTGGATAATTGTCAATATGGTTCTCCAAATCGCTTTTGTTGTCGCTGTAATATGAATTTGCGTCGTCGTTGAAGTCAACCAGCCACATTCTATTTCCTGGATTTGATTCATTCATTATAACATCGACGAATTGTTTGTCCAGGCATTTGGCAACTGAGATTCTTCTTGTGCTGTTGTCATAGAGCAAAGGGTCAGAGCAGTTTCTTACTGTCCCTGTGTCATCAGAGTCGAATCTCCATTTCATACTCCCTGAGAGGTCTGTGATTAAAACAACATCTGCCTTGTGGCCTATAATTCCTACCTGCTTAACTTCTGTGTGTCCCATTCTTAGAGGAAGGGTTTTTAACGATATGTTGCTATAGTTAAGCATTGAAGATAACTTAGAATTATTCAGAATTACAGTTACATTTCCTGTGTCATTGTTTATGTTTCCATCGTAGATTGTTGTGTTTCCAAGGTTTACAAACAACGGGTAATCCGCGCTGAAGTTTAAAAACATTTCCATCCCTGTTAAATTTCCGGGAATATAAAGAGAAGAATATTTGTTTATTACTCCTTTGACACCTATTAACCAGTCCCTTTGTGATGCTAAGTTCTCATCTTCATTGTAGTTGATGTCAGAATAGTTCAAGTTGGTAGTATCGAAATTGACCCTCAAAAATCCACCTCCTATATAAGAGTGGTTTAAATCATTGTTGAATCTTATCTCAATTTTGTTTGTTCCCTGATGGAGTAAATTAAAGTATGATTCATTAACATAGCACTTGTACGCTCTCATAAAACCACCGCCAGTGCACCCCTGCGGGAAAGTCCCTGCAGAATTGTTGTTTATGAAAAGCGAGAAGTTGCTCTCGGCATCAAACTCTAAATAAATTTTTGTTATGTTTGTGAAATCAGGCAGTTCCATTCGTGTGGTTAAGTTGCCCTGTCCTTCTAATCCTCCGAAGAAAATATAATTTGAAAATGTTTTTCCATCTATCGATTTGATGAATGCTCTGGCTGTGTACCCCTCAATTGGTTTTTCCTCTTCAATTCCGGATATTACCCTTGGGAAGCTTATGATATTGTTTCTCTCTTTGTTGGAAAGATTTTTTTCAAAGATAGTGTTCTTATCTAGATACAATCCATAGCCCCTGTTATCAAATAAGCCAGAGCTTATATTCTGGAATAATTCTGATGCCTCTGCTTCATGTCCTGTAACATACAATTTCCCAATAATCTCAAGAATTGACTTGTTCAAGTCATAATCCTTTATTATGCTGCTGTTGATTAAGTAATCTTTGTAGCTATTGTTCAACTCCCCAACTTTTATGTTTGATAATACGCCAGCAAGGTCCTCTGCATTGTAATTCATGTTTACTGTGTTGGGTTTGTTTAAGTAAAAGCTTGATAAGAGTATTAAAGCCAGTATGATTATTCCTGATGCGAGTATTCCATCTATGGAAAAAAAGATTCCCCTGCAGTTCTTTTTTCCTCGATGCCAGCTGGCATTCCTGTTTTTTCTCTTCTCTCTCTTTTTCATATTTATCTTATCCTTTTTGCTGTAATTATCTTTTTTGTTTTATACTTTTAATTTACTCTTCAAATACTATTATCTTCAATTTGCTTACTGTGCTGTTTAAAATTACAATTCTCTCAACCTTAACCAGATTCTTTATCTTGTTGTACTCTGGCTCAAAATCATGACCAAAACTTACCTTAACATTACCCCTCTGGGTTAATTCGACAAAGAAGTCATACTTAAGTCCTTGTTTAATCCTTACCTCATCGTAGCTGGTGTTTGTAATGTTCATTATTCTGTTTAACTTGGAATTGTTAATCCTGAAGTTGTCATTTGTTATTCCAAAATAAGATACTCTTGACATGTTCTCTTCATTGTTCAGGTTTAATTCTTCCCAATTTTCAGGCATTCCTGAACTCATAAATTTATCTGAGAGCATTTTTGCTTCATTTAGTAAATCCCCTGTGTCTGTTTTCAAGTAAAGATTAGGAGTATACTTGAAGAATACAATTAAAGCCGTTGTGAAGAATAAAAATCCTATAATAAAATCAAGTATCCAGACCTGTGCTTTCTTGTTCATCTTCATTAACCTGTATGTTTACTTTGAGTTTATATTAATTCTTATTTAATGTATGCTTACCCACTTCTTATAATTGGTCATTCTATTTTGAGGTTATTAAGTGCATTCTGTATTTATGCAAATCTTCTTGTTGATTTTTCTTATAATATTACTGCCAGGTTTTGGTTGTCCGCTGATATTTTCTACTAATGTAATAAACTGATATTTGTCATATTCAACTACTAAAAATTGATTTTCAATATTGATACTGTAATTCATTCCGAACAGGTTATCAGGGATATCGAATGTTCTTGAGTAATCACCAACTGCTTTCTGAGCATTAGAAATTTCATCTTTAACCACTCCTCCAATGTCCTCCAGAGCATTGTTTATCTTTGCGTCTCTTCTAAGTCCTATCCTGACACTTATGACCTTTTCCAAGCCGATAAAAAGAAAAAACACTATACTAAATAAGAGTATGAATTCAAGGGTAATCTGAGCTTTTTTATTTCCTTCTCTGTTAGGCAATTTAGACACCTTATTAACCATTAATCTCAACATAGCCCTCCTTTGCTTCCAGAATGATATTGTGTATTCCTTCTGAGTTGCTTATTGAGCCAGATATGTTGACCTTTGAAACACTAACTATATCAGAGGTATTATCCCCTCTAACAACCTTAAAAACTATCTCATTGTTGCTGATTGAAACACTCTCAACTCCGTGGGGAATGTATGCTTGAATTGTAATTTTTGAAGGTTCTCCCATATAGTAAACTGTTTCTGCTGTGTCTGTTATTTCCTTGGCGACCTTGTCGAGTTGTTCGCTCTGTATAGTATTGGATGATGCTCGAGTATTCTCATAGTAAGCGATGATTAATGGCACGAGAACTAAAAGCATGAGACCTACAACAACCATAAATTCGATACTTACTTGCCCTTTTTTCGTACTTTTTGATATCATTTGGATTCTTATACTCCTCTTATACTTCTTGGTTCATTATAAAGGGCGGGTGATTTTTATTTACAATGTCCTCTTCCCACAAACTGTTATAACCTAATAATATGCTCCTCTTTTAAAATGTTTTTTTGCTATGTTATAGGAGAGAATTATAAACTTTGTATTTCTTGTTCCAAACAAAACATTTATAAATAGGTCTGTAATCCACTACTCTTGCCTATGATTGATGAGAGCTGTGCTCGAATGAGGGTTTATTCCTGTTGTTTTTGTTTGTGAGTATGCAAAATCTGTGTTTATGAAAGAGGATTTTGCTCTCATAGGTGTTAGATATTTTTGGAGAATAATTAAAACTAAAATGTAAAAGGTGGGATTATGACTGAAAAAATTGTTGATGAAGCGCTCGAAGCTGTGGAGATAGCCAGAACAACCGGTAAAATAAGGAAAGGAACAAATGAAGTGACCAAATCAATAGAAAGGGGGAATGCGAAGCTCGTTATAGTTGCTACAGATGTAAGTCCAAAGGAAATAATTATGCATATACCCTTATTGGCTAAGGAGAAGAAAATTCCGGTTGTTGAAGTTCCAAGCAGGGAAGAACTTGGAGTTGCCGCTGGTCTCGGTGTTCCGACAGCCAGTGTTGCCATAGTAAAGGAAGGCGACTCAAAAAAGTTGATTGTTGCCATAGCCAAAAAGTTGTTGGCTTCTTCACCTGAGGAAACTCCTAAAGTAGAGAAAGAGAGCAAGTCAGAGGAGCAGAAACAGGAGCAACAGAAAAGGGATGAAGAACCAAAGAAGGAGTAATCATCTGAAGGGTGCTGGAAAATGGGAATGCAAAAAAGAAAGGATTATAATCGTAGAAGATCTGGAACAAAAACAGAGACAACCGGCAACAAAGTTAGTTTTTCTCCTGCATGGGCTGCTCGAGTTGAAGAGATACTCGGAAGAACAGGTATGAGGGGTGAGGTGACTCAGGTAAGGTGCAAAATCCTGGAGGGAAATGACGCTAATAAGATAATAAGGAGAAATGTTATGGGTCCTGTTAGAATTGGTGATATTTTGATGCTTAGAGAGACAGAATTTGAAGCCAGAGGTTTAATACAGAAAAGGAGAGGTTGAGCAAATTAAATCTAACAATTCGCTTAAGGTGATAATATGGTAAAATGTAGCTTTTGTGGAAAAACAGTAACTCCTGGAACAGGAATCGTCTTCGTCAAGAAAAATGGCACTATCCTGAATTTTTGTTCGAGCAAATGTATGAAAAATTATCTTAAATTAAAGAGAAAGCCCGCAAAAATAAAGTGGACTGCGAAGCACAGAGAGTTAAGGGTAAAAAGTAATACTTCAAAATCAGACAAGAAGGTTAAGGTTAAAACTGCAAAGAGTAAAAAGAGTAAGAATACACATAAAAAGAAGTAAAGTCATTTGGACAATAAAATCAGAAGATTTACTGAAGAATTTATTGAATAACGGAGGGATGTTTCATGATTCAAAGGACATTGGTTGTTTTGAAACCTGACGCTGTTAAGAGGCAGGTTGTTGGCCAGATTATTTCACGCTTTGAGAGGGCAGGTCTAAAAATCGTCGGTATGAAAATGGTCTGGATTGATAAGGAATTTTCAAAGAAGCATTATGCAGAGCATGTTGACAAGCCATTTTATAAATTCCTTGAAACTATGATAACAGAGGGTCCTGTTATTGCGATGGTGATTGAAGGAGTTCACGGTGTTGAAATTGTAAGAAAACTCGTTGGTCCAACAGAACCGAGAAAAGCACCTCCAGGAACAATAAGAGGGGACTTTGCAATGCACTCAGCAGAATATGCTGATAAAAAGGGAATCGCTGTCAAAAATTTGATACACGCATCCAGCGATATTGAAGCGGCAAAGAGAGAGATTGCCCTCTGGTTTTCAGATGATGAGCTGTTTAATTATGAAACAGTAAACGAGAAGCATGTTTTTTGATTATACTTTTATTTGTTTATGATTATGTATTTTTATTTAAGTCACAGGTTTGTTCGTTGTTATTCATTTAATCTCATTTGTAATAATCATTTGGTATTAAAATGTTAAAATAGTAAGGTGGAAATATGGCAGAAAAAATGGTTGATAAAATATTGAGGATTATGAAGAATGTCGAGTATATAAGGAATATATGTACTTCGGCTCATATTGATCATGGTAAGACAACATTTTCAGATAATTTAATAGCCGGTGCCGGAATGATGTCTGAGGCCCTGGCAGGTAAGCAGTTGGTCCTTGACTTCCATGAGGATGAAGCTCAGAGGGGAATAACAATTGATTCAGCTAACTGCTCTATGGTTCATGAGTTTGACAATAGCGAGTATTTGATTAATCTAATTGATACTCCCGGCCACGTTGATTTTGGTGGTGATGTTACTCGTGCTATGAGGGCTACGGACGGAACGGTTGTCCTTGTGTGTGCTGTTGAGGGGGTTATGCCTCAGACAGAGACAGTTCTTAGGCAGGCATTGAAGGAAAGGGTTAAACCGGTTTTGTTTATCAATAAAGTCGACCGTTTAATAAAGGAACTGAAGTTGACTCCTGAGCAGATGCAGCAGAGATTTGTTAAAATCATAAACCATGTTAATGAACTTATTGGTAAGATTGCAGAGGATGAGTATAAGCATAAGTGGCAGGTAAATGTCGATATGGGAACTGTGGCGTTTGGTTCTGCTGTTCATAATTGGGCTCTGTCAGTTCCATTTATGAAAAAGACAGGTATAACATTCAAGGATGTTATAGACGCTTACACATCTGAAAGTCCTGATGCAATAAAAGAACTGGCTAAAAAGGCACCTCTCCATAAGGTTGTTCTGGATATGGTTATAAAGCACCTGCCGAATCCAAGAGAGGCACAAAAGTACAGAATTCCAAAAATATGGTATGGCGACCTCGATTCAGAGGTTGGAAAGGCCTTGTTGAATTGTGACGCTGGTGGACCATTGAGTTTTGGTGTTACTAAAATTGTTATTGACAAGCACGCTGGTGAAATCGCAGCTGGCCGTATTTTTTCAGGTACGATAAAACCAGGTATGGAAGTGTATATGAACCTCGCAAAGAAGAGAGTCAGAATACAGCAGGTTTCTGTTTATAATGGACCAAAGAGGGAGATTATCAGTGAGGCAGAGGCAGGGAACATCATCGGAATCGTCGGATTGAAAGATGTAAGAGCTGGTGAGACAATATCTAGCGAGGAAATGGAGCCGTTTGAAGAGATGAAGCATCTCTTTGAGCCAGTCGTTACAAAAGCCATCGAAGCAAAGAAGGCGTCTGACCTTCCTAAACTTATTGAAGTTTTGAGAGAAGTTAAAAAGGAAGACCCTGGTGTTCGTATTGAAATCAATGAGGAAACAGGTGAGCATTTAATCAGTGGTATGGGAGAATTGCAACTTGATGTAATAGAAAACAGGATTAGAACTGAGAAGAAGGTTGATGTAAAGACGAGCAATCCTATAGTTGTTTATAGGGAGACAGTAACTCAAAAAAGTATAGAGGTTGAAGGTAAGTCCCCAAATAAGCATAACAAATTAAGATTTATTGTTGAGCCCCTCGATAAAGAATTATGGCTTGCCATAAAAGAGGGCAAAATACCTGAAATGAGAGTTAAGAAAAAGGACGCAGCAGTTTGGAAAGCACTTGAAGAGCATGGTATGGATTCTAAGATATCAAGGAAAGTTAGAGATATCTTTAACGGAAATCTCTTGATTGATATGACCCGTGGTATTATTCATATTGGAGAAATTATTGAAATGGTTATGGATATGTTTGAGGATGTTATGTCCGCAGGTCCAATTGCTCGAGAGCCGTGTACAGGAGTTAAGGTTATGCTAACAGATGCTAAACTCCATGAGGATGCAATTCACCGTGGGCCAGCACAGATATATCCTGCTGTAAGGGATGGAATACGACTGGCTATGATGCAGGCAAAACCTTTGCTGCTCGAGCCAGTTCAGACAATGCAGTTTGAAGCTCCTGAAGAATATATGGGAGAGTTGTCAAAGTTGATTAATAACAGGAGAGGACAATTGTTGGATATGAAACAGGAGAGAAGTGAGATTGTAGTCAAGTGTAAACTACCTGTTGCAGAAACATTTGGTTTAAGCTCTGAACTTAGATCAGCCACCAGTGGAAGGGGAATGCAGTTCGTTGTTGACCAGACATTTGAGAAGTTGCCTTATGACTTGCAGATTAAGATAATTAAGGCGATAAGAAACAGAAAGGGATTGAAGGTTAATGAGTTTGGTATTGCTGTCAGAGACAACGCTTAAGTAATGTAGTTAAGATTTATGGTTGCATTTCGAAAGCATACGATAAGAGTTTCGTAAGGGCTTCATAAAAAGAGGCGCATTATTGAGCTCCTATAAACCATAAGTTTTATAAATAAAAACCAAACTCCTATAAGAGGGGTAATTGAGAAGCAGAATAATCAAAGATTACATTTTTTTGAGGAGTAAATAAAAGCAGTAATAGAATATTAGGAAGACATTAAATAAAATATTAAATAAAAATTAAACTGAAAATTTAGGAGGTTATTGAAAATGGCAAATACAAAACCACACATAAATCTTATCTTTATAGGACATGTTGACCATGGAAAGTCAACAACAGTAGGTAGATTACTCTACGATTCCGGAAATATCGGGGAGCAGAAGCTTAGAAAATTGAAAGAGGAAGCAGAGAAGTTAGGTAAGGGCGGATTTGAGTTCGCTTTCGTTATGGATAATTTGAAAGAGGAAAGAGAAAGAGGAGTTACTATTGATTTGGCTCATAAGAAATTTGAGAGTCAGAAGTATTACTTTACAATAATAGATGCTCCAGGTCACAGGGATTTTATCAAGAACATGATAACCGGTGCTTCTCAGGCAGACGCGGCTGTCCTCGTTGTATCAGCGAATGAGGGTGTTCAGGCACAGACAAAAGAACATGCTATCCTGGCCAGAACATTGGGCGTAAAGCAGATGATTGTTGCAGTCAACAAGATGGACATGGCAAAGTATGAAGAGGCAAAGTTCAACAAAATCAAGGATGAAGTTACACAGTTATTGAAGACACTCGGTTTCAAGACAGATGAGATTCCATTCATTCCAATATCTGCTTATAAGGGAGATAATGTTGTTAAGAAATCAGAGAATATGGCCTGGTATAAGGGATTAACACTTCTCCAGGCATTGGATACCTTGAAGGTTCCTGAGAAACCAACAAATCTTCCTTTGAGATTGCCTATTCAGGATGTTTATAACATAACTGGAATTGGAGTAGTCCCTGTTGGGAGAGTAGAGACCGGTGTTTTGAAGGTTGGCGATAAAATAATCGCTGTTCCCGGAAGAGAAGGAAAGGGTGTTAAAGGAGAAGTCAAGACCATAGAAGAACACCACGAGAGATTGGATAAAGCAGAGCCAGGAGATAACATCGGCTTTAATGTCCGTGGGTTTGGAAAGAAGGACATAACAAGAGGAGATGTTATCGGACACCTTGACACTCCACCAACAATAGCAACAGAGTTTACTGCACAGATTATTGTTTTGAATCACCCAACTGTATTGACAACTGGTTATACACCTGTCTTCCACATACATACATCACAGGTTCCGTGCCAATTTGTCGAGTTAATCAAGAAGATAAATCCAGCAACAGGAGAAGTTCTAAAAGAGCATCCTGACTTCTTGAAATCAGGAGATGCTGCAATAGTAAGGGTGAAGCCGATAGTACCTGTTGTTATTGAAAAGCAGAAGGAGATTCCACAGTTGGCAAAGTTTGCGGTCAGGGATATGGGCATGACAGTTGCGGCTGGAATGTGCATTGACCTTGTGAAGAAGGAGATTTAAGTAAATATTTTATTTTTAGTATTTTTTAATTGAAAAATAAAAGATATGAAATAAAAGATACGAATTAATAAATAAAATGTTGTTATAACAAAGTTTACTTTGTTATGACAGCGAGAAGTGTGAGAAAAATGCCAAAGGCAAGGATAAAATTAGCGAGTACGGATATTGAAAAGGTCAACACGACCTGCGATTATATTAAGAGTGTAGTTGAAAAGACAGGTGTAAGAATGAGAGGACCAATACCCTTGCCTACGAAGAAGCTTAGAATCACAACAAGAAAGAGCCCGTGTGGAGATGGAACAGCAACATGGGAAAGGTATGAAATGAGGATTCACAAGAGATTAATTGATTTAGATGCTGACGAGAGAACTTTAAGGTTGATAATGAGAGTTCCTGTCCCTGAGGGCTTAAATATTGAGATAGAAATGATTGATTAAATTTTTAATATATCCTTCTTTTTTTATAATGTTGATCCTTCTTTGAGGAGAAAACTTTATTCTTTTTAGGTATCGTTTAAAAATCTTATCTATTGTCTTAATTTCTTGATGTGATTCTTGATGTGATTCCTCAGATATCTTTTCAAATAAAAAGAGAATGCTGAATAAATCAAAACCTCTTCTTCGCTTGGTTAAATAAAATGTTTTTCTCTCCTTAGGTCTCTTATTTTGTATCCTGTATAAGTTTGAAGTTCTTTTAGGGTTGAATAAACTAATTTATCCAGAGTGTTAAACTGGTCGTCTATTTGGTAGGCCTTTCTTGGAAGGAGCATGTTTCTTACTGATATTAAGGCCTCCTCCTGGGCCTGATTTAGTTTTTTTAACCTTATGTTATACTTCCCTTTGCTGTTACTTTCTCTCTTTGATATTAAAACATTGTTCTGTAATTTTAAATAAAATTTAAGGAGTCCTTCTGTTGGTAAAGGTACTATGTTAAGCAGAACTCTCGGTATTGGATGGCTTTTATTTGTTTCTCTGTTTATCGCTTTTGAGCTCTTGAATTTGCCTAAACCTAACCTTTCATCATTGAAATGCTGTCTTAATATTAGAGCGGTTAATACTGTGTGGTTTAATCTCATCTCAGAGTGTTTTGTTCTGTTGCTCTCATTACTGTATAAATCTATTCTGCTGTTCGAACCATATGGTGCTGATGTGATTCCCTCGATATTTACCCAGTTGCCGTAACCATCAGGAAGTTCTGTAACCAAATTCTTTAACTTTACCTGATATGTATTCTTTGGATTTTCCCTACTCGGTATGTCTATATTAAAATTACCTCCTGGATTAGAGTATGTCAACCTCATTTTTCCAAGCCGGTCATAATGTATGATTAAAGAACTCAATATGATTGCTTTTAGAATATCCACCTGAGGCATTAATACATGAGTACTGTTTGTTTTATACCAGTGAAATCCCCTGCGGGCAAGATAAGGATAGTCCTCATCGCTGAATGAGTGTTCTTTTGATTTCCCTTTTATGATATAAGTTTCTGATTCTTTTTTTATAATATCCAGAAGCATCTTTTGAGGACTTTCTCTTTTATCCATCCGCTCTGCTATTGTTAATCTCTTCAGGTAAAATGCGTTCGTTCTTTTTTTAAATCCCTTTGCGCTCATCTCAAAGCGAGGATTATCTTGAGGTAGGATAATCTGTCTTCCATCTATTATAATATACTCGTTGGGCTTAATGCTTTCTATCGCATTAATAATATTCTCAATTCCCCTTATTTCATTTTCTTTCCTGTTCTCTCCCAGTCCTCTTCTCTTTGACTTTTTCTTTATCTCCTTGACTTCCAGGCCTAAATTGAACTTCTTCCAGATTAGAAAATCTTCCTTATTCCATTTATTTATTTTCTCTTTATATTCCTTATTTGACATTTGTCTTAATTGAGGATTGTTTTACAAATATAAAAAACTTTACTTTTTTCTGCTTACTTTATTCATTTAATAGTAGTTTAAATGGTCTTCCAAGTCGAATTTTGTCTGGTGGCCTGCCGATGCCTGGTTTATTATAATCTAAGAATAGAATGACAATAGTATTTCCTACTGTTGAGCAGGAAATATTAAACAAGAGAAGAGAATTGCAATGTAAAGATAAGAAAATTAAATTAAAATATTATTCAGGCGTTCTTGTTATTTATTCTTCTTCTTTGTAGCTTGGAACTGCCTGCTTGCTTATAATCATAATATCTCCCAGGGTTTTCACGAGTTGATGTGGTATTATAACTCCCTTTGCCCCTCCTCCAACAATCTTGCTCAGGACAGAGCCCTTCTTCGCCCTTATGCGCCATGCTCCGACCTTATTTTCAGTAAGTAAGGGCTCTTCAATGTACCCAAAGTAATCTCCATCTTCTGTGAACACATCTAAGTTATATGTTTCGCTTAATAATTTCATTCTCAGCATATTGACACCTCATACAATCTTTTTACATATATTATTATACTCTTAAATAAAATCATTCTTTTATTTAAATCTTTTCTTATTTGTTAATGATTATTAACGAAGAGAAATAAACTTTATGAACTGTTAGTCCATTCCAGCTTGTCTTTATGTTATCTTCGCTTTCTTTTATTTCTCTTTTAGTTTGTTTACAATGCTTGATAATTCTGTTACATTTGATGTTAATGTCGGCAGGACTTTTTTGAACACTGTTTCCATTGCCTTTACTTCTGTTCCGACATCCATAATGTGCTGGTCATACTCCGAAATCTTGTCCATAAGTCCTTTCTGCAACTGTGTGAAGGCATCTTTTAAATCAGTAACTCTCTGCTCGAACTTGTTTATTCTCTGCTCTGTCTTGTTCTTCCATTCTACTACCTCATTTAAGCTTGTCACTAAATCCTCCCATTTCTCATTGATAATTGCCTCTGCTATCTCCTCTATTTTTTCTGTATCTGTGTCAAGCATTCCTGTTCCATAATCCTGATTATAATAATCATGTCCTGGTGCCGTCTGGGTTGCTTGTGGAGTTATCTGTGGTTGTTGTGCACTTATAGTCGGGTCTATTGGATTCTGAGTTTGGACAGTTTCGAGATTTGGCGCTTTCTCAATTGATGCTTTCATATCTGCCTGGTTCATAGCATCAAATATCTGGTTTGGGTTATAACCTTCTCTCTCCAAGGCCTCTATGATTTGAGAATTATTTAGTCCTTGAGTTCTCATCTGTAGAACCTTATTGATTGGGACATTGTCTGGCATTTTATACCTCTTCTTATTTGTTTATAAACAACAGCATTATCATCATCCTGCTTTGTTTATATCGCTTTTAACTACTATTAATATACCTTTATCTCTCTGTTTTTAAAATTTTTGTTTTTCTGACTCCTATCTGGAATATCGTTGCTTTTTATCTTTCTATTTCCTTCTTTAATTCATTGAGTTTTTTATTTAGTTCATCTCTTGTTACAAAATTGACTGGCTCCCACATCTCAATGTACCTCTTTAAAATATTGACATCTTCCTTCTTTGCAGTTAACTTTAATTCTTTAACTATCAAGATTATTCTGTCTTTTATCTCGTTTATCTCTGATTTAATCTCATCAAGTTCAGAATTTATTGTTCTTATATTGACATTTGTTCTTTTCTTAAAATCCATAGAATCATGTTCATTTAATTGTAACCTGCTCACTAATTTAGTATACCTTTCTTCAAGCATTCTCAATCTTCGTGATATGCTTGACAGATTTGGACCTGCTTGAGCTTGTACTCCTGTATTAATCATATTCCTTTCAGCATTGGTCTGGTTTGTTTTTTTTGCATCCATAAAAGCACCTTATTATTTTATTAATTCAATAGTAATCTTCCCTTTTATTATCTGCCTTTTCTTAATATCTGGGACTTCTGTTATTATATTCTATTAATGGTTTCTCATTTATCTTTCTTGTGTTTTCTTTTTGTTTTACATCATCTGTTTATTGATTATTAGAGTTTTCCATTTATTTGTTTCTTTTTAATATATCTTTTTAACCATTCTTCCCATTTGAATGCTACTTTCTTCGTGTCTATAAAACCAAATTCCTCTTTGACATCATCTGATATCCTGTGAAATTGGTCATTGGCTTGTATAACATGTTCTGCCTCGAGTAACTCAGGATTTTTTATTTTTTCAGAGTATTTTACCATAAGTTCTTTTATATTTGCTCTTAATGTGATATTATCCCAGACAGCAGTCCAGTTTCCAGCCCATTCTTTTACATTTCCTGCTATTGCTTTTATTATCTCTGAGTCGCCGTTTATTAAGTCCTGTGACGGTTTGAGCGCGTCTGACTTGGCATCATACTTCATCAAATCAACAAAACCATTCTCCAAAAGCGGATCTTCCTCCCAAAATTTTCTTACCTCTGAAATTTGAGTCACTCTCCTCCATCTGTGAAGTCCGTCTGGACTTCTTATTGGATTCGCGACTATAATAATATCCGTTGCTTTGAAACTTGTCTTTGGAACTTCCAAATCATTTACAACTCTGTCATATACTCCATATGGGGAATCACCATGTATTGTTCCTGCGACAACATGAGCCAATGCACCCACTCTCATTGCCTCATACAGTGCTCTTGCTTCTTTACTTCTTACTTCACCGACTATTAATGAGGAGTCACCCATTCTTAATGTTGTTCTTATTCCTTCATCAGCTGAGACCTCTGATGTTCCTTTTGTCATTGCACTTGCGACTTTCATTGGTTGAATATTATAACCCAATTTTCTTAAAGAGGCAGTTGGTAATTCGAGAGTGTCTTCTATTGTTATTATCCTGTATTTTCGCATTATCTCTACCATGAGGGCACCAAGAAGGGATGTTTTTCCAGCACTTCTTGTTCCAGCGACTAATATTGTCCTTGAACCATCTATAATGAAACTTATTATTCCAGCTGCTAGTGGAGTAATCATTCTGTTTTTTATAAACAGGGGCAAGGTCCATGGTTTATCCCTGTGCCTTCTGAATGCGTATGCCAACCCGGACGGATTAAGCGGCTCTGATATAACAGCCACTCTTGCATTTGCTCCTGGCAGTTGTATTTCTGTATCCAGTATAGGATTAGCTTCATCTAACGGCCTGCCTGACATCATTCTCAATTTTGATGCCCAGGATTCTGCTTCTGATTTTGTTGGGACTACATTTGTTATGCAGTCCTCGAAGTCCTGATGAACTATAAACATAGGAACCTGACCCATAGGACTGTTTATTGTTACATCTTGAACTTTATCATCCTGCAATAAGACCTCTATTAATCCAAAGCCGACAGTGTATCTGACTAGGATTTCTGTCAATTCATCTATCTCATCCTGTTTGAGTTCTAAACTCTGGTAACTTGCTAATTCTTCAATTAAATCATGACCTACATTATAGAAGACCTGCCTCATCCTCTGTGGGTCGACGAATTCAGATTTCTTTGGTTTATGCTCAGCTATAATCTTCCTTGCTGTGTCCAGTAGTTCATATTTTTCCTCAAACAGTTTGAATTCAGGAGGCATTATATGATATAAATTTTGTATAGAGTTAGGCAATTTGAATATTGTAATTTCTGTGTTTTTTCCAACTGTATAACTGGCAAGTTCTTCAGCGTCTTCTGGATAAGAAGCCATCAGTTTTGTAAACATAAAGTCGGGTTTTATTGTTGGTGAGAATATTTTCCTGTATACATCTCGGTTTCCAATGATGTAACCGTTCAAGTAAGGCCCCGCTATTGTTATTAATTTTGTATTCTTGAGAAGCTCTATAATCTGATTCAATATGGATATATATTTCTCGTGAGCATGAACCTCCTCTATCAGGGTGGTTTTCTCGAGTTCTATCTGCTCTACTCTCCGGATTCTTATTAATTCGACATAAGCACCTAAGGGATCACTCTTTAGCAGGTCAAAGATTATGCTGTGAATCTGGTTATACCATTCTTTTACGAATTTATTTGTTTCAAGACCCCGGGATAGTCCATAATAACTGATTATATCTTTATTCTTGATGAGCTTTTTGTAAATTTTAGCGATTTCTATTAATAGTTGGATTTGGTTGTAATCATATTCATAATCCCTCCTCTGGGAAAATATTACTTTTGTGACATCATTGTTTTCTACCAACTTTGTTATCACAGATGTCATACAATTAGGAGTATCTTCCAAGCTGGGAACAAGAGGACACTTTGAGCAGTTTATTCTTAATATAACATCTTCCCCTTCTCTTATAATTTCATGGGGGCAGCTTAAATTAGTTTTGGCCATACTAAAACCTCTTTTTTAATAACTTTATCCCTTTACTCCTTTATTTATCTTTCTATTACTTATTATCTATAAATTCATAAACTTCTTCCACTGTATATTTTTTGTGAATTAGCCCTTCAATAATATTATTTTAATCTATTTCTTTACTTATGAATACTCACAAAACTTTTATTATTTTAAATCAAGTATTGAAGTTTAATTATGACATTCTCAGAGAAAGACCTCAAGGATTTGATGGACAAATATAAACAGAGATTGAAGCAGAATATTTCTGTTGAAGAATCTCCTCTAGAATCTCGTCAGTATGTCCAGTTTAAAACTGAATTGACGAAGAGAAAGAAATCATTGTATGAGAAGCTTTGCGCTATGAGTGAAAATTTATTGAAAGTCGCTCCTGACAAGAAGACACAGCAAGATTTTCAGAAAGCGATAGATATCTGCCATTTGGATATTACTCCTACTGGAGCGTATAGTTTATCTCTTCTTGTACCTGTATTATTTATTTTATTCTTTGGCCTGTTCAGTTTCTTGATATTTAATTCTCTTCTGGCTGTCCTCTTCACCTTCCTTCTCGGATTGGTTTTGTTTGCAATGCTCCAGAAACTCCCTTTTTTGATAGCAGACAGTTGGAGGTTAAAGGCAAGTAGCCAGATGGTTCTCTGCGTTTTCTATGTTGTGACTTATATGAGGCACACATCCAATCTTGAGCTTGCGGTAAATTTTGCTGCTCAGCACTTATCACCACCCCTCTCAACAGACCTTAAGAAGGTATTATGGAATGTTGAAACCCAGAAATACCCTTCTATTAAAGAATCCATGGATAGGTATTTAGATACCTGGAAGGACTGGAGCACGGAATTTGTTGAGTCATTCCATTTAATAGAATCCTCATTGTTTGAGAGTTCAGAAGACCGTAGAATAAATGCACTTGAAAAATCGCTTTCTTTGATGCTTGATGAGACCTATGAAAGGATGCTGCATTATGCTCATAACCTGAAGTCACCTATGACAATGTTGAATATGTTTGGTATTATACTTCCTATACTTAGTTTGGTTATTCTGCCGCTGGCGATTAATTTTATTGGTGGAGTTAAGTGGTATCACCTTGCTTTCTTTTATGATATATTGTTGCCAATAGGAGTTTATTTTCTGGGAAGAAGCTTGTTGTCCAAGAGGCCGACGGGCTATGGTGATGTTGATATATCACAATATCATAAGAACTTCAAAAAATACTCAAATATTATTATAAAGATTGGCTCTAAGGAGTTTAAACTAAAGCCATTCACTGTTGCTTTGCCTGTTTTCTTAATTTGTTTTTTTATAGGAGTGTCTCCCCTTCTTATACATGCGGTAGCTCCTGGTTTTGTGAGCCAGTTTGACAGTAACTTTAATCAGATAACTCATTTTAATTTCTTTGGTTATATAGAGGACAAAGGAGTAGAGGTTGGTCCTTTTGGTCTCGGAGCCGGTTTGATAAGTTTGTTCATAACACTGGGCTTGGGGATTTCAGTGGGGCTTTACTATTATTTGGGCTCAAAGACATTGATTATGATAAGGGGTAATGCGAAAAAACTCGAGCAGGAGTTTGCTTCTGCATTGTTTCAGTTAGGCAATAGGATAGGTGATGGACTGCCTGTCGAAATTGCGTGCCAGAAGGTTGCTGAGGTTATGCAGGGTACTCTTTCAGGGAAGTTCTTTGAGATAGTGACTACTAACCTAACACGCTCAGGAATGGGAATTAAAGATGCAATATTCAACAAAGAAAGAGGTGCATTAGTATACTTCCCGTCAAACATGATAGAGAGTTCTATGAAGGTTCTCGTGGAGAGTGCCAAGAAGGGACCTATTATTGTTTCAAATGCTTTGATGAATGTCTCTCATTATATTAAAGAGATGCATCGTGTCAATGAGAGATTGAAGGACCTGCTTGCTGATACAATCTCATCTATGAAAACCCAAATATCTTTTATAACTCCTGCGATAGCTGGAATTGTCGTTGGATTGACATCTATGATAACGAAGATAGTGGGACAACTTAGGGCCTCAGTAAATTCTGGTGAACTCGTTGAGTTGAATTCCAAATATAGCGATCAAATGGGAAAGCTTTTTAGTCTTGGAATACCAACATATTACTTTCAGCTCGTCGTTGGGATATACATTGTTGAATTAATTTACATTTTGGCGGTTCTGGCCAATGGCATTGAAAACGGGGCTGATTCTCTTGGAGAGAGGTATACTGTTGGGAAGTCATTGATAAACTCGACTCTTCTTTATGTGGTTATTACTTTTGTGATAACTCTTGCCTTTAACTTGATTGCGAATGCGGTCACAGGACATATGAGTTCTGCAGTTCCCGGTGTTGGTGGCTAATAATCTTTTACTTTATGATTACCAAAAAATTTAAAAGCAGGACTTTAATTTTAAGTTCAGGAGGTGTTATTATGATATGGTTATGGTTATTGTTGCTTTTGATTGCAATTTTTGTTATTCTTGAGTACAATAAGTTAGTTTCTTTAAGAGTTAGGGCTAAGAATGCGTGGTCAAAGATTGATATTCAGCTTAAGAGGAGATATAATTTAATACCAAATCTTGTTGAGACAGTTAAGGGTTATGCAAAGCATGAGAGAGAAACATTTGAGTTAGTGACGCAGGCGAGAAATTTAATGCAGAATGCAAAGACAGTCAAAGAAAAGGCAAAAGCCAATTCTCAACTCGCAGGTGCTTTAAAGAGTTTGTTTGCTGTTGTCGAGAATTATCCTACATTGAAAGCCAATGAAAACTTTAAGATGTTGCAGGAAGAGTTGGAAGGTACAGAGAATAAGATTGCATATGCGCGACAATTCTACAACGACGCTGTTATGATGTTAAACACGGCGATACAAAAGTTCCCGACGAATATGATTGCTTCTATGTTCCACTTCAAGGAGATGGACATGTTTGAGGCATCATCTGAGGACAAGAAGGTTCCAAAGGTAAAATTCTAAACTATCTGTCCGCGGCAGGAACAAGATGATATATCAAAGAATAGAATCAAATAACAGGAAGACATTTTTTTTGATTTTCTTTTTCATAATACTTGTACTTCTGCTCGGCTGGTTATTTGATTATCTTCTTAATTATGGCAGTGTTGGAATTGTCTTAGCTTTGATTATAGCGGTAAGTATGTCTCTCTCAGGTTATTATAAAGGAGATAAGATAGTTCTTAAAATTTCAAAAGCAAAACCTGCGTCTAAGAAGGAGTATCCTTATCTGGTTAACATCGTTGAGGCATTGGCCCTTGGAGATGGCCTTCCAACCCCGAATATTTATGTGCTGCCCGATGATTCAATCAATGCATTCGCAACTGGCCGTGACCCGAAACATGCTTCCATTGCCATAACTAAAGGGGCTTTGAAAAAACTTAACAGGCAGGAAATAGAAGGTGTCCTGGGTCATGAGATGAGTCACATAAAGAATTATGATATAAAACTCATGACTGTCGTGTCGACTCTTGTTGGAGTGGTCGCAGTGATGAGCGACCTTGCTTTAAGATGGGTATGGTATGGTGGTTTGAAGAAGGATGAGAATAATAGTGGAGGCCTGTATCTTATAGTTATGCTTTTTGGGCTCCTGCTTATTGCCCTCTCTCCTTTAATCGCTCAAATTATTCAATTGGCAGTTTCGAGAAAGAGAGAGTATCTGGCTGATGCTGATTCTGCATTGCTCACCCATAATCCCAAAGGTCTGATAAGTGCTTTAAAGAAGATTAAGGTAGAGAATATGCCTATGAAGCATGCCACAACTGCGACAGCGCACATGTATATTGCGAATCCCTTACCTAAAAAAGCAATATACAACCTCTTTAGAACTCACCCTCCGATAGATGACAGGATTAAGGCCCTTGAAAACCTTTAAACTAAATATTACTTCTATGCTATTATTTTTATGTTGGTTAATATTGCTTTTATTTGTTTAAACCTTTGTTGTTCAATAGTTATTTTGTGGTTTGGAAATCTTTATATAAAGTAACCACTTTTGAATTAAAATTGTGAAACACAATGGGGGAAAATAATTCTAATATTAAGAAGTTATTAGGTTCGGACAACAACAGGACTCTATCAGAGAAGGACTTTATGGCTATGTTCTCAGAGGAGGCAAATCAGGCCAAGTCATCTCTCATAAGAATTTTCTTAAAATACGCTGGAAAGCCGGGCTTTGTATCTCTTGGTGGTGGATTACCTGACCCTGTTACTTTTCCTGTATCTGATTTTAATGAATCATGGGAAAAGAATATTGAGGAAAACAGTTCTGGTATGTTCCAATATACAAATACAGCGGGTCTTGATTCATATCTGAATGAAGCAAAAAGTTTTTTTGAGAGAGATGGTGTTCATATTGACCCTGTTAAGTACAATAATGATATAATATCAACAGTTGGTTCGCAGCTTGCTCTTAAATTGGTTGCAGAGGCATTTATCAATAAAGGTGATAAAATAGCCGTTGGATTGCCAACTTACCTTGGTGCTCTGTCTGCCTTCAAATTGAAAGAGCCAGATTTTGTAGGAATCCCTCTTGATAAGAATGGTCTAAAGACCGGTGATTTAGAGCATAAATTAAAGGAAATGTCAAATGATGGGCACAGCTTGAAGTTTGTTTATGTTATTCCTGATTTTCAAAATCCTGCTGGTGTTACAATGTCTCTTGAGAGGAGAAAACACCTGCTTGATTTATCTGAGAATTATGATTTTTTAATAGTTGAGGATGCTCCTTACAGAAATCTGCGTTATGAAGGCGAAACAATTCCCTTAGTTTATCAACTTGCTCAAGAAAGAGGGAGCAATAGAGTTATACTTATGGAGACATTATCAAAAATACTTGCTCCTGGTTTAAGAGAAGGACTGGTCGTTGCTGATAAAACAATTGTTGATAAAATAAACAAATTGAAGCAGGGGACAGTTCTTTGTAATCCTCCTTTAAGCCAGGCCTTAGTTGCTCCTCTTTTAAAAGAGGGCTTAGAGGAACATATTGAGGATTTGAAAGATTTATATCGCAGGAAGAGGAACAGGATGATTGATGCATTGAAAAAATATATGCCTGAGAGTGTTACTTGGAATAAGCCGGAGGGAGGTTTTTTCTTATGGCTTAAAACACCTTACAAATTTACACCTGATAATGTAGTTCCTCTTATTGAAAAGTATAAGGTTGTGTTCATCCCAGGGTATGCCTTTGATTGTTCTGGTGGTTCAAAGTCATATGCAAGGTTGAATTTTACATTTCCAAATGAGGAAGAAATAGATGAAGGCATACATCGACTTTCTACTCTAATTAAGAATGAGGTTTAGAATAACAACTCTTAGTTATCATTATTTTTCTTCATTTTAATTTCTCTTTCCTGTTCTTATGCTAATCTTTATTTTTCACTTCTTTCTTATATTCTCTGCTTATGTACTTGATTATAGAAATATATTTAAGCTTGTCGTAAATACCTACAATAATGCGGGGGGAGAATTTAAAGAAAAGCGGGGAGTCGGATAATTTTATCTCCAAAGATGTCTCTGAAGGGACATTGGCTTCTCAGAATATAAGGGCTTTAATAAAACAGGGAAAAATAATAACTAAGTATGTTGAGGATAAGATACAGCCCTCATCTTTTGAGCCGGTTATATCTGACGAACTCTTTGTTATAGATACAGAGGCAAGTGTTTTCAGGCCAAGAGCTGATGAAGAAGTTTATACTACTCTTATGAAATTGCCTGAGAGAAGAAGAAAACATTATGACATCAAAGACGGATTTGAACTCAGGCGTGGGTTCACTTATTTAATTCCACTTAGAGAAAAGATTGGTTTTTTACCTGATTCGTTTATAAGGTCCTCTCCAAAGAGCAGTTTCGGCAGGTTGTTCTTTAACACAAGATTAATGGCTGATTACAATGCCTCATTCGACGAAATAAGGACAATAAAGAACAAGGAAATTAAACTATGGCTTCTTGTTCAGCCCCAGGTGTTTAACTCGATTATTTATCCTGGAATGTCCCTCAATCAGTTGAGATTCTTCAATATGGGAGATGGAAGATTGAACACTTATGAAATAAAAAAGGAGTTTGATAAATCTCCTATATTATATGCAAAAGAAAAAGCAGGACTCTCTCCTATAAAAAATCCTGAGATTACTGATGGTCTGCACGTTCATCTTAATTTAAGCGGGGATGATACAGATGGGGTTATCGGCTTGAGGGCGAGAAACAATTGGGAGCCGATAGACCTGAAAAAGGGGAGATACTACAATGTTTATGATTTTTTTGAGCCGATAAAAGCAGGCAAAGAAATAAAACTCGAGCCAGGTCAGTTCTACCTGTTTTCCAGCAAGGAGGTATTTAAAGTTCCCCGACATTTAAGTTGTGAGGTCAGGAGTCATTCAGGCCTCGGTTTTATGGGAACACTGCATTTTGCCGGTTTCATAGATAATGGTTTTTATGGCGATTTAGTCCTTGAAGTAATCTCAAATGAGTCATCTACTATGATGCTAGAAGATGGAATGCCCATAAGCAAGATTGATTTGTTTAAAACAATCGAATTGCCTGATAAGGTTTATAGTAAAAAAATAGGTTCTCATTATCAGGGACAGTTTGGTCCGAGACCGTCAAAGTTCTTTAAGAGGCCTAATTTTATTAAGTCAAACAGAGAGTTCTATTAGTTGTTTTATTAATTTAGGGAAGAATAGAACAGCATGTTCTATTTGCATGATTGATGTTAAATAAATGCGCCGGCCGGGACTTTCATCAGCTTTTTGATTTTATTGTTTTATTCTGCTTGGGTTTTTGCCATTAACGAAACTTCCTTCGGTTCGGAGGATTTCACAAAGTGAACAT
>CAYLQB010000005.1:10375-24899 GCA_964385745.1 uncultured Methanosarcinales archaeon | reverse complement strand
TAACAGTATAACAATATTGGGTATTGGGTGACAAACCAGAATCAGAATAAGAAGTAGAAGATTGCCAATTACTATCAGAACCACCAGAATGCCCAGATGTCTCATCAAAATAATAAGGATTAGCATCTAAACCAACACCAGAATCACTGGCAGTATCAGCAACAACAGTAATCTGAGAAGTAGAATCAGCAGTAATACTAGAAATAGTAGCAGGATCAGGAGTTGGAGCAGTACCATCATATGTTTCTGTAAAACTATTGCTACTGCCTGAACTTGTATCCCAACCACCGTCACAATGATAATAACAAGTTACTGTCTGAGAATTATAAGATGAAGTATCACCAGAATCAAAGTTGTAATCGTAGGAAAAAGGACTGCTTGTATCAGAACCACCAGCACTAACAGTATCAGGGAAAGATACAGAGGTTACGCTTCCAGTACCACCCTCACAATCTCCAGAATCAAGACCAGCATCAACATTAACTGTGAAACTACCAGAACCTGCATTGGTGTAATAAACCTGAGTTCCAGAGGCGTAAGCGTAGGCTGAGCTTTCACTTATACCTGAAACAGAACAAGTGTAGGCAATAGCTCTGAAGCCATAAGCAGCTTTTTTGCTTATATTAACACCTGAAAATAGGAAGAAAGAGGTGAGTAGGATTAATAAGAATACAGAGAGTTTTATAACTGGCGGTCTGGATAAACTTAAAGTACTATTGTTTTGTCTAATTCTCCCAACCCCTTTATTAGTTCTATATTTATCCTTATTTCTATTTAATTTAAAATCTTTTCTCATTCCAAGGTTAGATTTATAACTCATCTATTCCTCTCCTGTTCTTCAATTAGCTTTTTCTCTATCAATCTTCTTAATTTTATAGGATCAAGTGTTGCATTGAGGTCTCCGCAAGGACCTCCTGAACAGCTTATATTAACTGAAAAGTTGAATGTGTCATACCTATGGACTGAAGTATTAGCATATGAAGGAGCCCAAATCAAACTTATTGTCACATTACCATAAGCAGAGTTATTGAATGTAAAGTAATAATCCTCTTCTCTAACATTTGTATCATTGTCAGAAGCCCAGACATTAACAGTATAATCTCCCTCTGACCAACTTGCTGTATCAACATTCCAAGGACTGTAGAATGTTGTGTTTGTCTGTCCATTGTCCTTACTCCACCAGGTCTGGTTAAGATTGTCATCTGTTATTGTAAAGTTCAAAATAACCCCTGTATGAACAATAGTATTATTTACAGGACTGTTGAGTGTTATTACAGGAGCTCCTGCAAGGTTATGAGCATACCTGACAACACCTCCAAAGTTGAACTCTTGATTATGGACGCCTGGTGTTATTGGGCTTACAGTGTAATAACTTGTCATATTGTCGCAGGTGTAATTATAGTAGAAGGTTGATTCTATCTGTAAAGATAAATTTGAGTTTAATAATTGTGTATAATTAACAAGCAGAGAGTTATTATAATATTCACAGCTTATATTTGTTGATGTTAAATTATAAATAAGTGTGTCTGTTGAATTACTGCAATTAGCCAGAGTGTCATTTGTTATGATGTAGAGGGTGTTATCCATTATTGTATTATTGCATTTCAACTGTAAGAATCTTAAGTCATCACTTGTCGTGTTGTCATCTATTGGCAGTTCTGTGTATGTTGTTCCATTGACAGCAGTTATTTTAAGATTAGCAGTTCCTGTTGTGTTAAACCTGACTGTCCAGTTGCCTCCAACAGTTGGATAACTCTGGACATTCAAGACAATTAAATCAACATCTACTTCATATGTCTCATTGCTTAAGTGAGGCACTCTCCAGGTCACGAAGTCAATTAATGAATTGTTGTTTCTGTCTTCAAAGCTTACATTATAGACAGGATTATCTGTTACCTCAATTCGTGTATTATTTATAAACTCATAAAGGTGTATTCTATCCTGTTTTGCTTCTGTTATATTTGTATGAGCAGTTATATTTACATAGTGAATCTCTGAAGTTATTGTCATCCTTTTCTTCCATTTTATGTTTGTTATATTCAGGGTCTCATTCATTATTTCAGGAGCCGGTGTTTCATATGTAATAGTAAAGTTATTGTCTGTCACATTGACTAATTCAGATGGAATTATCAGGGTTATGTTTGTATTTTGCTGTATTGCAAAACCAGTAATACGTGCAAGTCCACTAACCTTAAACACAGCACTAAACATTTTCGTAACAAAGTTTAAGATATGCATGAAGATATTTTTCACCCCAAGGAAGATACCAACGGACAGTATACTCCTGCTGTTATAAACAGCCAGTCCTGTTATTGATGAAGTGGTATTAAGCAGGGTATTATTCCCAGGAGTGATTTCTCCATTTTTTAATTTAGTATTCAATAAGGTTGTTGTTATTCCTTCGTTGCTTATGAGGATTTTATTATTATCTACATTCTTAGTAAGATAATGATTTTCATACCACTCCTCTTTCTCAACCTTGATGTTAAAGGCCTCCTTTGGCAAGTGTGTTCTTACGCTTGTCTTTACTCCGGTCTTTAACTTAATCTTCTTTATCCATTTAACCGGCTTCCCTATCTCAGCAGGTAATTGAATAATCTGTTCATTCAGTTGTAGAGATGTGATATTCAGATGTAATATTGACTCTGTTGTGTTCTTTGTATCATTTGCATCAACTGCGATATTGTAAAATCCTTCTTTAAGCGGTGTTATCGTTAATAATGATTTATTTTGTAATAATACAATTGCATTACTGTCTGCGTATGTTGTATAAGTCAAAGTGTCATTATCAATGTCAATGCAGTAATCATTTAAGTCAATACTCTCCTTTTCTCCAACAACAAGAGTTAAGGTTGTAAAGTTGCATTCTGGCAGGTTGTTCTTTCTTCTCGGCAGGAGAGTAATTCCTACTATGTTGCTGTAAGTTATATTCTTCATATCAGAGGCGATAAACTGCAGAGTCCTCTTCCCGATTATGTTGTCAAAGGTTACATTTGCTATATCTCCCTCAATAAACACACTCATATTCTCTGACTTTATTGCCAAGAAGGTCAAAGTATCATTGTCTCTGTCTATAAAGTAATTTGATAAATTGATGATGATTGTTTCATTATTCTTTATCGTAAAGTTCTCTATCTCTTTAATTAATTCCGGCGGGGTGTTCTCTGTTACATTTGTTACATTCGCTGTGATATTCTCTGTAAGATTGGCAGTTATGTTAACTGTAATATTAGTAATGTTAGTTACATTAAATGTAACATTTGTTATATTTGCTGTAATATTCTCTGTAAGATTAGATATTATATTTGTAATATTTCCGCTGATGTTGCCTGTTATATTTTGGGTGACATTTGTGATATTCTCTGTTATATTGGTCACATTCTCTGTAATATTGCCTGTTATATTTGTCAGGTTCATACTGATATTAGCTGTAATATTCTCAGTGATGTTCGGAGTTATGTTCTGAGTGAGATTCTCTGTCATATTTGTTATATTTGATATGATATTGGATGTTACATTAGTTGTAATATTTGTTGTTATATTCTTAGTAACATTTGTAATATTCTCTGTAACCTTAGCACTGATATTGGTCGTAACATTCTCTGCAACATTAGCAGTCATATTCTCTGTAATATTAGATGTTATATTTGTGCTGAGTGTAATGTTGGATACATTCGTTGTTATGTTGGTAGTAGTGGCGATATTACTTACATTACTCTGGTTATAAACAAAGAAGCCAGTTATCTGTGGTTTAAACAGGAACAGCATTGATAAAGATATTAATAGGATTACTGCAGTAAGTATTGTCTGCTTTGGCAGTACTATCCGCCTCTTCCCCTCTGACTCTGAACTTACAATGTTACTTCTTCTGTGTTCAGTTATTTTTGTTTGTTCAACTGTCTCTGCTGCTTCTCTGATTTTCTGATTTTCTCTTGTTATTTCATTTGTGTATTTTTCCTTCAGAGTCATAAGTTCTTTCTTTGCTTTTAAGATAATTGTGTCATAGTAAGTTACCCATTCATCCTCTGTTTTTCCCTGCAGATATTCGCCCAGCTGCCTCTTGTACTCAGCATAATCTATCTTATTCTCCAAGTATTCTTTGAAGATTCTGTTAGTGTTGTCTCTTATCTCTCTTTTGTATAGCTGACACTGTTTAATTACTTCTTCAATCTTCCGTATTCTCTCTTTGTTATTTCCCATTTTGTTTTTTGATTTTCTTCTTAAATCTGGAATATGATGTATGGATAGTCGTATAGCTCTTATCGAGCAGAATCCTTATTTCAGAAAAACTTAGATTTTCAGAGTCACGAAGATAAGAGACAATGCATTCTAATGGTGAGAATCTTCTATCTGAAAAGATATTGAGAGGTATCTTTAATTTAAAATTGGGAGAAATAATCTCTGGTTTCTTCTTGATTGCCCTATGGTAGGTTATCCAGATTTCTCTTTGATCTCTACTCAATAATTTAGCAATTTCAAAAAACTTCAGGTTCTTATTTTCTTTGAGATATTTGACTACTGACTCAAAAACACTTAAATCCTTAGAAAAAATCAAAGGTACTGTCCTCTCCTCTTTTTTTGACAGCTGCTCATATGCCCTGTCAAATTCCTTTTTTATAATGTCCGGTGATATACCGCTATCGAGAAGTTCTTTGAGAAGAGCAAGAAATTTTTCATTAATCTGATTAGAATTATTAATAGAATTCTCGTTAAAAATTGGTTTATTTTGCTTGCTTCCTTGTTTGTTATCTTTGCTCATAAACGCCTCTGGTTTTGTTGGTTTGAGAATTTTAGGGGTTTGATTGATTGTTTTCTTATAATGTAAGACTTTAGGGCGGTTTCCTTTATAAATTTTATTATTATGTAGTATTATTTTTAAATTATTCTTATTATGTACTACTAATTAAACCTAATAAACTACTTATGTAGTAAAAAAGTTCTCTCCATCTGAGAAATAATACTTATTATGTAGTTTGACTGTTAATTGCACGAGAAAACATTTAAATATTTGTTACACTCTCTAAAAGGGAGTTTTATGAAAGCAGATAAGATTGCAGAGAGTTTACACCCTCTAGAGAGAAGAGTAATAGTTCACTTGAAAGAAGAAAAGAGTGTTAGTGAGCTTGTCAATATTACAGGACTTAAGAATATTGAGGTAGTTAGGGCTCTGCAGTGGCTGAAAAACAAAAAACTCGTTGAGATTTCTGAATGCAGAAAGGAGAATGTAGAGCTTGACACACTTGGAAAGAAATATTTAGAATCGGAACTGCCAGAAAGAACCTTTATTAACGCTGTTGGCTTAAAAACTGTTAGTTTAAAGGATATTGAAAAGAAGACCGGACTCTCCAAGAATGAGATTACTGTAAGTATTGGCTTCTTAAGAAAGAAAAATATAATTTATGCCATAAAGAAGAAAGAGCTTGAGATATCTCTGACAGGTCTTGGTAAAAAATACTTAAAGACAAAAATGCCAAATGAAATTTTTCTTGAAAAACTCCCTGTTGAAGTGGATAAATTAGACAAAAATGATTTGCAGGTCCTTAATGAGTTAAAAAGAAGAAGTAAGATTATAAAAATCAACACTGTAAAAGATAAAACAGCAAGATTAACAAATCTCGGTTTAGATGTGTTAAGAGTTGGGTTTGAAGAGAATGTAATAAACAAACTTACCCCTGAGGTCTTGCTTTCCAAGGAATGGACAAAGAAGAAATTCCGCAGGTATGACATAAGAGCAGAAGTGCCTGAAGTTTATTTTGGAAGAAGGCACTTTGTAAATAAAGCGATAGATTACATAAAAAATATCTGGATGGATATGGGATTTAAAGAAGTTAAAGGAGGTATAGTTCAAACAAGTTTCTGGAACTTTGATGCATTGTTTACACCTCAAGATCACCCTGCAAGAGAGATGCAGGACACCTTCTTCCTTGAAAAACCAAAATTTGGAGAATTGCCAAGCAAGAAAATTGTTGACCCCATCAAAAAAACACAGGAGAATGGTTGGAACACAGGTAGCAGGGGTTGGGGTTATAAATGGGATTCTGATAAGGCAAGAGAGCTCGTTTTGAGAACTCATACAACTGTTTTAAGTGCGAGAACATTATCAAGATTAAAAAATACCGAGCTTCCTGCGAAATTCTTTGCAATTGGTAGGGTTTATAGAAATGAAACGCTCGATTGGAGCCACCTCTTTGAATTCAACCAGACAGAAGGAATCGTTGTTGGTGATGTTAACTTCAAACATTTACTTGGGTATTTAAAAGAGTTCTTCAAAAAAATGAACTATGAAAAGATTAGATTCAGACCTGCTTATTTTCCATATACTGAAATGAGCGTTGAGGTAGAGGTCTTCGACAAGATGCATGATAGTTGGCTTGAACTTGGGGGAGCAGGTATGTTCAGACCAGAAGTAATAAAACCCCTGCTTGGGAAGGATATTGAGGTTTTGGCGTGGGGTTTAGGACTTGCAAGAATAATAAAAAATTATTATGAACTCAATGATATAAGGAAGATTTATAAGAATGATTTAAAAGAATTAAGAACTGTAAAGGAGTGGTTATTGTAAAATGCCAACTGTAACTTTCGATAAAAAGGATTTACTAAATCTATTGAATAAGAAGATAAATGATAACACTTTATCTTATTATATCTCTTATCTGGGGACTGACTTAAAGACAATAAACGATAGGGAGGTTATTGTTGAGATATTTCCGAACAGACCTGACATGCTTTCTATAGAAGGATTTGCCAGAGCATTAAAAGCATTTATGGGTTTGAAGTCAGGGCTTATAAAGTATAAAGTTAATAAGAGCAATAACAGGATACTTGTAGACAACAATGTAAAAAAAGTCCGCCCTTTCATAAGAGGGGCTATTGTTAAAAACCTTAGTATGAATGAGGCCTTAATAAAATCCTTGATGAACATGCAGGAGAAACTTCACAAGACCCATGGAAGAAACAGGAGAAAGGTCGCGATAGGAATCCATGATTTCGACAAAATAAAGTTTCCAATAAGATACAAAGCAGTTGACCCGAAGAAAATTTCATTTACACCATTGAATGAGAGTATTGAGATGAATTTAAATGAGATACTTGCAAACACGACAAAAGGAAAGGAGTATTCCTGGATTTTAGAAGATAAAGAAAAATACCCTATACTCATAGATGCAAAGGATGATGTTGTGAGTTTCCCGCCAATTATAAATGGAGTTGTTACCCAAGTCAGGACTGAGACCCGAAATATATTTATAGATGTAACAGGAGAAGATGAGGAAGCAGTTGAGAAGGCCTTAAACATCATAGTAACTTCTCTGGCAGACAGGGGAGGAAAGATATTCTCAATAAAAATTGACGGCAAGGAAAGTCCTAAACTAAAGCCAAAAAGTTTGAGATTAAACACGAAATATGCATCAAGGATTCTTGGATTAAATTTAAATGAAACGAAGATAAAAAAATTACTAAAAAAGATGGGCTATGATTATTCGAATGCGAAGGTCTCTATCCCATGCTACAGAACAGACATACTCCATCAATTTGATATAATTGAAGATATGGCAATAGCATATGGTTATGATAAATTTGAACCGGAAATACCGAACATTGCAACAATCGCTGAGGAGGATGAAGAATATGCCTTCTCAAGAAGATTATCTGAACTATTGATAGGTTTTGGTTTTTTAGAGGCGAACACAAACAACTTAACAAAGGAAGAGGAAGAAAAGAAGACCGGCTTTAACGACAAGATTGTAAAAATAAGAAATTCTTTAAACCAGGAATATACAGGACTTAGAAGACACATTTTGCCGGCTCTTATGAAGGTCTTATCAGAGAATAAACATTATGAATACCCCCAGGAAATATTTGAGATAAATTCTATATTCTCAAAGGATGAAAACTTTGAAACAGGAGTTAAGGAAGAGTTAGATTTGGGGATAGTAATGGCTGGTATAGAAAAGGACTTTACAAAGATTAAAGAGGTCGTAGATGCTTTATTTAAAAGTTTGAACCTTACATTTGACATTGAAGAATACAGTTCTGAGACCTTTATAGAAGGGAGAGGAGCAAGGATTATAAGCGAGGGAGAAGAACTCGGTTACTTTGGAGAAATAAACCCAGAAGTTATAGAAAGCTTCCAACTTGATATGCCTGTTGTTGGAGCAGAGATTAATGTTACTCACTTATTTAATATCATTAAAGAATTAAAGTAAAACAATAGAAATAAGAATCAATCAAAATCTTCTAAAAGCATCGATATACTCTCAATATTTAAATATTTGAGGTCTTGTGCCATCACGATTAACTCAGCTAATTATTTAAGCTCTTATGTAATAGTTTTATGAGAATTTATTCCTTCTTCTCTTCTACTTTCTTCTTTGTATTCTCAGGTTTTTCTGATTCTTCCGGATTCTCTGATTTTTCTGGTTTGGTTTGTTTTACCGCTGCAACTTTCTTGGGAGTGGATTTCTTCTTAGCCCCACCCTCTTTCTTTAACTTTTTCTCCTCTTTGGCTTTTTTCCTTTCTTTAATCTTTAAAGTTCTCTTTTTCACTGGTTTCTGCTTGGCAGGTTTTGGCTTTTTCTCTACAACTTCTATGCCTTCCTTACTAAGAATTTCAATTACCTTTTCATGAGGAGCGTTTTTTGATATCTTCAAAACAGGAAGAAGTGGCTCTATGTGCTTTATATTGACTTTCCTTCTCCTAACCTGTCCGTCAATCATAACAAAATTATCATCAATAACATCTATTATTAAACCATATTTTCCAGCATCCCTTCCCGCTGTTTTAAGTATTAATCTACCTATTTCTATCATTATAATCACCTATTAAATGTTATTTTTACTCTCTGCTCTTGCCTTCTCTTTCATCAGTTTTCTTAAACAAGAAGAGCATATATAACCACCATAAGGCCTTGACGGTCTCTTACTGGTTTTAGCATATTTCTTTAAATCATTTGGTAAAACTCTCTTCACACCGTGAAGCTCTTTCCCGCAGATAGCGCATACTGCCTTGCTGGGTTTCCTTCTCGTGTAAACTGTCTTAACCTTTGATTTTGGAGTTCTGGTCTTGACTCTCCTAAAACTCCTTGATTTAAATCTTCCAGCAGTCATAATGAACACCTGATTAAAATAATATGCTCTTTAATTCACTTGTTTTGTATGAAAAGGGGAAACCATTGTATTTAAAAAGTTTTGGTTTTAATCAACAATAAAGATGACTGTTTAGATGAATAAACATTTAATAAACCTTTAACATTTTTCTAAATATCATTGAGAATATCATCATTATGATAAAATAATACCAGAACCAGCTTAAGTTTAAACCAAGAAAATTTATCCTCAACGGTTTATTGCTTATAAGGAGTGTTATTCCTTCATCCTTGTAATTTTCCTTCGGCTTTGTATAATCATTCCTTGTTGTTATCAAAATATCTTTTATTACAACAGTCCTGTTCCCTTTGTTGAAATTGAGGGTGTATCTCCCATCCGGTCCTCTCAGAGTGAATGTTCTTACATAATATATGTTTTGTATATTATTATTCATTGCAACCTGCTGCGTGGACTCATTTACCAATGTTAAATTAGTTGGTGTTTCAAGTGTTATATTCTTTATGTCATTCATTGATGTTAAAGTTACATTAAAACTCTGGTTTGGATATAGAGGAGAATAGGTGTAATGGGCTGAAAGCCAGCCAAACAACAACAAGAAAGGTATTAATGTAAAGAGGGTTGACTTCATTGAATGCTTCATCTGTTCCGCAGATATTTTCATCAATTTAGAGTTAAGTTTTGAAATCTCCTTCTGTGCCTCCTTGTCTTTGATATTTTTTTGAAGTTCTCTCATCCTTTTCTGTATCTTATTCATACGCTCTTTAAGTCCCTTCAAGACCTTCTGGTTAGTTGTATATTTATAGATTATTATAGACAAGAAAGATAATACAAGTGAAAACCAAAAAATAATCCAGGTCGCATTATAAGATGTAAAGGGCTCGAACCACGCATCCAAAAAACTACCAGTTATTGCAATCATATCATATACACTTTTCCATTAATTTATAATACTTATTATTTTATGAACTTTCTCAAAGCAGGAGTCATTTCCATCATATGCTCCTTAGCAATCTGTTGATACATCTGATAGAGTATCATAACCGCTAACAGTATTCCAGTTCCCCTGCTTAATGCACCTGAGACATCGGCTATAGACGCCAGTATACCTACTGCTATACCGCCCATAACTGCCAGTGGCATTATATATCTTGATAGAACTCTTTCCAGGATTCTTTCATCCTTTCTAAAGCCAGGAATCTTTAATCCAGAGGATAATATCTGCTTCGCCTGACTCTTAGCATCAATCCCTGATGTTTTGACCCACAGAACAGAGAAGAGCAGAGAACCAAGTATTAAAACAGTAACATAAGATAAAGTATGAAGTAGAGTATTCATTGTGAAAGCACCTTTTATGAGGTCTGCTACCGGCTGTGGCATACTTGTCCAATAAACAAGTCCTGTAGCAGGTGAATTTCCAGAAAATGTTCCGAACCAATTCAGTCCACGTGAGGACAACATTTTCGCCCAAAGCTGGATATTAGCCATCAGCGCTGCAACGAGAATTACAGGGATATTAGATGTGTACAAGAAATTCAGCGGCCATCTTATTCCATAACCCCTAACCCTCTCAAACGTTAATGGGATCTCAACTTTCATGGCCTGAATATAAACAACCATAACAAAAACAAGGGCTGTCGCAAGTATAGATGACAATGCGAGCATAACCTCCTGAACATCATTCATTGAGAGAGAATACAACAGGTCCCATAATTTTCCGATAGGTGGTTTTGTTGAGAATGGATAACCAAGCAGGCCTTGAGTGGTGAATGGACTTAATAATCTTATCATTATACTCTTTGATACTCCTGCAACGATGAATAAGGATATTCCACTGCCAAAGCCCCATTTTGCAACGACTTCATCCATAAATAGGATTAAGAGACCACCCAGCATCAATTGAAAAACCAGGAGAATCTGCAACATGTTATAATGCGGACCTTGTATTGCTGTCAAACCACCCATATAAACATATACAAATGACTCAAATATTACAAAGAGTATACTTAAAAATTTCTGCAACCCCTGAAAGTAAGCCCTGCCTTCATCTTTTGTTAAATCAATATTTAAGATGCCAGAACCTATCAACAGTTGCAGGATAATAGAGGCAGTTACAATCGGGCCGATACCTAAACTTATTATTGAGCCAAAACTCGCTCCAAGTATTATTGACAAACTCTCAAACATCTGTAATGAATTTGAACCGAGACCAAACAAAGGTGTCATTCCAAGAAGAAAGTAAGCTATAAGAATAATAATAGTCCATTTTAAACGCTGATTGAAAGGCAACCTCTTCTGGGTTGGTTTCTGGACTTCTGGAAGGTTTTTTAAGAAATTTTCAAAGAGCATTTTTATTCTTCTCCATCTGATTTAATATAATGGCGTATATAATGTTGTATACAGACAATAAATATTCAGTAATTATTTAATAATTGCTAAAAAATATATTCAAGCGATGAATGATTTTCAAAATTAAGATGTTTTCTCTTTGCCTTCTTAATCAACCTTCTGATTATCATTACTATTTTGATTGTTTTGATTGTTGATTGTTTTGGTTTTTTATGAATTGGTTAATAGTAACATTTCCCCCTGCCTTTTTTATTTTTTCTATAGCCCGGGCAGTTGCATATTTGACTTTTATATCATAAGGTCTTGTTGGTTCTCCTTTTGATAATAATTTATTAATCTTGATATCTGAAAGATCAATTTTATACTTTCCATTCTGCTCTTTTAAAATACCTTTCTTCAACAAAGAATTAAACTTTTCTTCTAAGAAATGAAAGTTTATTGCACTTATTTTTTCTTTTCTTGGAGGTTTAAATCCGTGCTTTCCAAAGTATTTTGTGTCTTTCCATATTCTCGGTTTGTTCTGATCAGCCCTCTTACCAGTTCCTGCCTTTCCAGAACCACCCTTGTTACCCTTACCTCTGTTCTTTTTCTTTGAGCCGTATCCGTGTGTCTTAGAACCTCTTAATCTTATGTTCTTCTTTCTTTTATTGTAAGTCATCTTAATCACTCTATGAGATTATATCATTCTTTTTATGAGGGTATTTATTTTCTCCTTTCTATCACCGAGAGCCCCTCCTAATGAAAATGGTGTCTTTATTCCTCTTCTCTCAAAGCCCTTTCTTGGAGGGTTCAATGTAAATATTAATTTGCTTCCTCTCTCAGCAATGGGCTTTCTTTTACTCTTCAACATTGCTAGAGTAGCTTCATCTATAATTCCCCAGGTAACATAATCCTTTACTTTCTTTATCATTCCAAGGGTCTCTTTTTTGTCAGAGAGGATAACCATATTATTTATTTTGAGAAGGCCTAAACGTTTAAGTGTCTCTTTTTTATCACCACTGACTTTAATAATTCCTCTAATAAGAATCACTGCTATTTTATTTTGATTGCCCTGTTTCTTTATAACTCCTTTACTTTCTAAGTCCTTTTTAGTATCAGTAGCATCACTCATTTAGAACACCTGTTTTAACATTTGATAATCTTCTAAGAGCATTCATAGTTGCCTTTACCAGATTAATAGTCGTCTTAGCATGACCTCTTGTTATAGACCAGATATCTTTTACTCCTGCTAATTCAAGTATAATCTTTGCAGCAGGATGAACTTTCAAGCCCGCACCTTTTGGAGCTGGAAGGAGTGTTATCTCAACAGAACCTTCCTTCCCGACAACCTTGAATGGAATACTGTGAGGTTCACCACAACCACACTCCCAAGAACCGCATCCCCTATTTACTTTTATTATATTAATCTTTGCAGCTCTTATCGCTTTCTCTCTCGCAGGAACAGTTTCTCTTGACTTTCCATAACCGACGCCAACATAGCCGTCTTCATTACCAACGACAGCATAGACAGCAAAACTTGGTTTATTACCTTCACTTGTTTTCTTTTGAACCTGCCTGAACATCCTTCTCTTTCCACCGCCAAACTTTCCTTTGGACTGTCCAATAAGTACAAAGTCCGATTTCAGATTTGGAAGGAGAGTATCTATTATTTCTGGCTCTAATATTCTAAAGCCCTTACTCAATATATCATCAATTTTCTTTATTTCACCCGACTTTACCTTTTTACCAAGCTCTGTCTTTGGCTTCCAGGATTCTAAGTTTTCATTGGTGATTGTGCTCCTTCTATTCTCAGACCTTTTATTCTGAGATTTTTGCCTCTTTGAATTATACGCCCTCCTTTGATTCCTCTCTCTTACTGACATTGTAACACCTATTCAACCTAATTTTTAATTGATTTTTCAATCTGCTCTTTTGTTTTTTCAAATGCCTGCTGAACATTAATTTTTTGTTTCTTGTATTTTAAAAATTGATTTCCTGACTTATCATTTATCTTGTTAAAGTATTGCTCGATGTGTTTTCCAGATATTCGTTCACCATCCGGGAATCTCTCATTGCTGTGTGGTATATTAAGCCCTGAATCAACAACTCCTTTCAGAGCTGCAAATAATCTCTCCCCCTTCTCCTGAACTCCAATATCAAGTATGGCTTCCTTCACTTTTTTGTTTATTTTCTTACCAAGCAACAGACCCGTTAAGTATGCTGCAGGTGTATTCTTGAAACTGAGATTCCAGCCGTATTTTGCCAACTCTCTGGAATTAACATAATAAAGTATCTTATCCCCCTTATCAGTAAATTGAGCTATCTGCATAATAATGTATTTATTAGTCCTCCTTATAACTAACCTGAGCTTTCTTGATTTTAGTAATTTCAACCTTTTCTTATAATTGGTTTTTCCCTGCAACCTTCTCCTATAAGGTAATCTTATTAATTTTCTCATTTAGACCTCTTATTTGCATTAACTGCTTTTTGTTTCGAAATCTTTTGTTTGGTTACTCTCTGTTTTTCCTTCTTAACTGCTTTTTTTATATTGTTTGACTTGAGTATTTTCATATCCTTCATGAACAAATTCAAGTGTGCTTTTGACCTGAATGATCCTGCCTTTACCCTCAGGTATACTTTTCTGAATGTCTTGGTATCCAAAACACCTTTTTCCCTGAGTGTATTCAAATACTTTCTCTGTAACCTGACCCTATTCATCCATAAGACCTTCTTGTTCGCTCTGGCTTTTTGTGTTCCTTTTCTGGAGCCCTGTCCTCTTCTTCTGCCTTTTGATTTTTGAGCAGCTATTTTCTTAGCTCTGAATGATGATATTGATTTCTTCTGCTTTTTGATTATGGCACCGTCATTTACTAATGCCTTTATATCTGCCCTTGTGAGAGCTTCTTTTATTTCATCTAACCTTTCCGGATTAAACATAACTCTTTTTGGAGATACATTTAAAACGTGAGCTGCAAGTTCCTTTTTTGTTCTAAGATTCATTTTAAAACACTCTCAATTTTATTGGCATATTAACAAATTTATTGAACTCATCTCCCCTTTGAGAGGAGTTTGTCAAATTCTTTCTTTTCTTTTA
>CAYLQB010000005.1:0-10275 GCA_964385745.1 uncultured Methanosarcinales archaeon | reverse complement strand
GTAATCTTCTTTATATCCTCATCAATATTACCATAATAATTCAGCTTGAGTTTTGATATCATGTTCAGTAAAACAAGTCGCTTCCTGTCACCTATTTTTGACGCTATCTGAACCTTTATCGTGTTATCATTTAACCTGGAGAGTTTATTAAGCTCATCCAAAGTTTTGACAGTTAGGATTTGATAACCTTCTAAAGTCCTTCCCCTAAATTTCTTTGGTGTCTTATAACCTGTTTTTACAACAAGGCCATAACCTCTTTTTCTATGTCTTAATTTAGAGTGGACTCCTTTTGGATAGTGCCACTTCTTCTCCAATCTACTTTTTTTATTAATATCCTGTCTGACAAAACGGTTCTTTTTCTTCTTTGCCAGTTCCTTTTTTTGTTCTTGTGTAAGATTTAAATTCATAAACGCCACCTAACATGTTGATGATTATATTTTTTTACCTGCTTTTTCAATCATGTAAATTCCATCCTGGAATATTCTCCTGTCTTTGTTTGTTATTCTTGTTAATTGTTCTATGTCTGCAGCCACTTGACCTGCAAGTTCTTTATCATGACTCTCTACAACTATAATTGAACCGTCTATCTTAACATTTGCTCCTGGTTTTATCTTTACAGTTCTGGGATATCTTTCTCCCATGAAATTCTCAACTTTGAAGTTTGATCCAGACAGGGAAACCTTCATTGGAAAGTGAGATGAGCATATCTTCAATTTGTAAGTATAACCTTCCAAAACACCAGTTATCATATTCCTAAAATGTGACTTAAATGTCTTAATAAGCTTGTATTCTCTCTGAGTGTTTTTGAGTCCCTTAATGAGTATATTGGAATTTTCCTCTTCCAGCTTAATCCGCTTATAGGGATATTCTTTTATGATACTTCCCTTTGGACCTGTAATCTTAATAGTTGTTTCAGCTATTTCAACAGTAACCTTTTCTGGAATTTCAATGCTTTCGTGTAATTCCATTTTTCCAACTTCCTTCTTATTTTTTCCAGTTGATATCATTTTATGCCATTCTTAGACCTATTTTGATTTTCAATGAGTTCACGAATCTTTAATAAACATATGAGATTAATCTTCCACCAAGTTTTTTCTTCTTTGCTTCCTCATGCGTCATAATACCTTTGGCAGTGGATACAATGAGGATACCAAAATTCCTTGCTGGCAGATACCTCTTCTCAAACTTTTTGTATTCTTTCAGGGTAACTGAAAATCTTGGTTTTACTGCTCCACATTTGTTTATCCTTCCAATAAGATTTACTTTAAGATAATTCCCTCTTACATCTTTTACTTCCTCGAAACTTCCAACATAATGATTATCCTGCATTACTTCAAGTACTTTCTTTATCACTTTAGAGCTTGGCTTTATAATACACTCTCTCTTACCTGTTTCATCATAATGAAGCATCTTTGACAATGCACTTGCTAATGGATCGTTGAGCATTTTTTCACCTAACTATATTTTTTAAAACCAATATCCTTGGATATTTCTCTGAAGCAGTGCCTGCATAATCTCAGACCATATTTTTTTATATGGCCTCCTGTCCTGCCACATATTTCACACCTATCCTTAGACCTTCCTGTACTTCTCTTCTTTGGAACATTATTCTTCATAAACTTTTGAAGCTTCGCTTTCTTATTCTTTATTTGCTTCATTGTTTTTTTATAATTACTAACTGTCATGTTATGCCTCCTACACAAAATTAACATTAAATTTTTCTTTTAGGAAATTAATGGTTTCTTCCTTTGTGATTTGGTGTGTCTTACCAACTTTCTTTGGTTTCATCCTCCTCTTCTTTATCCTGTAACCTCTCCGCTCTAATGTTACTGTAACCTCTAATCCGAGTACTTTCAATTCAGGATCATATTTCATACCTGGAATTTCAATGTACTCCTTTATTCCAAATGCGAATGTTCCTGCATTAATCTGTCGTTCTGATAAATTGTTATCAACTCCCTGGAGTAATCTCTTCAATAATTCAGTCGTTCCTCTTCTTACAGTAACTTTACATCCAACAGGCAGACCAGGTCTTAAGTTCCATGTTGGTATTCTTTTGTTAGTTATTGTACTCACTGGCTTTGAACCAGTCAGTTTTTCTAAAAGTTTCAAAGCCCTCGAAAGTTTCTCATTATTCCTTGCTATACCCATATTGAGAGTTACCTTCTCTATCCTAATTTTCCGCATTTGATTGTTGTTTTTATCCTTCATTTTAAACATGACTCATTTTATTCGATGCTAATTTTTATTTCGGGTTTATCCTTCCCAATAAGTATAACATACTTCTTCAATGTCTCGAATTCACCATTTTTACCTTCAATAATTACTTCTGTATTCTTTCGCTCTTTGATAACCTTTTTTATCTTACCTACTTCACCAACATGAGTTCCAGCAGTCAAATAAGCAAGATTACCTATCTCAAAGGGAATGTGTTTTATAATTTTCTGTGTTGGCAATTCTATGATTAATGAGTCAGATGTGTTATAATTTTCCTTACTCAGTAAGGTCCTGGCATCATTAAAACCGTATTGTTTCATTTTCTTGACTAGTTTTTTCGTTGTAATCTTAACGATTTTCAAGTTTGATTCTTCCTTCTGCAGTTTTTTAAGGTAGAGCTTGTTTTTTGTGTTTATCAATAACCTGTATGATTCATTAATATTTGGAAATGAAATAATATCAAACAAGCCCACTGGAAATTTGGGGTCTTTAATAACACGCCCATCAACCATAACTTTTTTATTTAGTAAGAGGGCTCTTACCTCTTTTAATGTCTTAGCGTAATTGAGCATATCCCTTATTACAACTGCGAGTGAAATTGATTCTCTCAAATTATGAGGTCCTGGTGCTGGCTTTACAATGAATTTCTTCTCTTTCCTTAATATAGACCAAGTTTTTGGTGATGGTATCCTTTTGATATGATGCGACATTTTAACCTCTTACTTACTTTCTTTCAATTATTCTCTTTCTTTTATTATCATCCAAGTTAAGTTCTATGATTTCAAGGTTTGAAGGGTGTAGAGATTTCATTATTTTTGTACCATCCTTCTTAACAATCTCCATTCCTCTCACTTTGATAATCATCTTTCTTATATCTATTAAATCAACAGGTCCTGTTTTTCCCTTGAAACTTCCAACCAATACTCTAACTTTGTCTCCTTTCTTCAAAACCATACTTCTCTTATGATAACTGGCTCTCAGGTCTTTTGATAAGTGAACAGAGAGTAATTTCCTCTTTAAGTGTAAAGGAGCGTTGTAAGCGTACTTTCTCTGCTTTCTAGGTTGTTTACTGCTTTTCCATTTTGTTGAAAATTTTGTTTTCATAAAACTTCACTCTTTGACTACTTTTAGTAATTATAATCTTTTTTACCTATGATTTACTTAAACTATTATGCTCGCTATTTTCGCAATACCTGCCCACCTGTCACAAACTTCTTTTGCGACCGGTCCTTTTATCATAGTTCCTTTTGGATTACCTTTTTCATCCTTCAAAACAATTGCTGCATTGTCCTCAAAGCATATTCTCTGTCCATTTCTTCTTCTGTAAGGTTTCTTTTGCCTTACCACAATAGCAAAAACAACCTTCTTTCTCATATCAGGATTTCCTTTCCTGACACTCGCCTGAATTAAATCAGCCACAGCAACCCCTGCTCTGGAACCATGTCTTGTCTTTATTCCCCTAACAGTTATAACCTTCAGTAATTTAGCCCCTGAATTATCACAGGTTTTAACATAAGAGCCAATCTGTAATCCTCTGGTCATATTAGCTTTTACAGCTTTCATTCTTTAACACCTTTCTTCTCTCTAATAACTTTAAGCACAACGAAATGCTTTGTCTTGGATATTGGCCTTGTCTCAGCGATTTTAACGATGTCCCCTTCCTTTGCAGAGATACATTCAGGATTATGAGCATAAAATCTTATTCTTTTATCCGCGTATCTTTCATATTTCTTTAAGTATATCTTCTTGTCTAACTCAACGATTACTGTCTTCTTGGGTTTTGCACTCTTAACTACCCCTGTAATTACCCTGCCGTGAACTTTGATAGTTCCATGAAATGGACAGTTTTTATCATGACACACCTTTTTTGGTGCTTTTATACCAAGTATTTCTTCACGCATTTTTGACCTCTTGTTCACTTTTCTTTCATTTTTATTCTATCTTCAGGTCTCTTATTGAGTTTTGAACCATTGATTTTTAATTTTTGATTTATGAATATTATGTTGTTTTGTTCTTTTATCACTTTGATTATTTTTTTGTTATGGCCTTTATCACCTGTCATTAGCAGGTAAGTGTTTTTTGTTTCATCAATAATTTTACCCTGCGTAACCCTCTTCGTTTTTTTATTTTCTATGAGCACTTCCTCTCCGATATGCTCCTGTTTTAAAAACTTCATCTTGCGCTCTTGCTCTTGAAATATTGTGATGATCTCCCGTGAAAGTCAAACTTTATCTTATTGTAATCATGTCAGGATTAAATCCCTCTTCAACAAGTACATCTTTGACTTTCTTTTTGTGGTTCCCCTGGAGTTCTATTTTGTTGTCTCTTATTGTCCCGCCACACGCAAACTTTGTCTTCAATTTTTTAAGCAAGGATTTCATATCAATTTCCTTGCTGAAACCTGATATTATTGTGTAGGACTTTCCAAATTTCTTCTTGTCTATATAAACAGTTATCTGCTGCGATTCTTTTATGATTGTGTCATCCATCCAAAGTTCTTTTGGAAGACCACTTGCTTCATATATATCCATCCTTTTCTCTCATCCTCCTTTCTGTTTTATAATTGTTTTAATCCGAGCGATTGTTCTCTTCAATGATTTTATTTTTCCAGCTGTCTTTGATGTTCCCCTTTCTGCCTGGGCTTCTTCTTTTATCAACTGCATTTCTACTTCATTGAGTTTTGCATTAAGCTCATCAATGCTCTGTCCTCTCAATTCTTTTGTCTTTATTTTCATTTTTAGTATGATTTCTTAATTTATTTTTATTATTACTCTATTACCTCTTTGTTGACTCTGATTTTTTTGTACTCCTTCCTTTACTACTCTTCTTGCTTTTGGACGCTTCCTTTTTCTTTGAGGTTCTGGATTTTGCACTGGATTTCTTTTCGTGCTTTTCCTTTTTCTCCTCTTTATTTTCTTTTGAACCTTCCTCTTTATCAGTTTTAGCTTCATCTGATTTTTCTGATTTTTCCTGTTCTGATTTGGTTGAACCTTCCTTAATTTCTTCTTTAACCTCATCTTTCTTTAAAGTTATCCTGTCAATTAAGTTAATATCAGGTGGAGTTATATTTACTTTAACCCCAACTATGCCTGACTTCAACTTTGCCTGGGTTATAGCTCTGTCAACACCCTCTATTGCACCCTCTCCGCATTTTCTCAAATAACCTGCATAAACTCTCCATGATCTTGCTCTTGCACTAGGTATTTTTCCAGAGAGGATTATTTCAACTCCAAGAGCACCTGCCCTCGTAACATCTTCAACTGATTTATGGAGTATTGATTTGAATCTCTTTGAACCATATCTCTCCAATGAGGATGCTATCCTATCTGCTACAATTCTCGCATTCAGATTAACATCTTTCACTTCACTAATTTCTATTTGTGGATTCTCAAGTTTGAATTTTGATTTTAAATCAGACGTTAATTTGTTTATGTTGCTTCCTCCTCTTCCAACAACAAGTCCCGGCCTTGACGTGAAAACAATTATCCTCTCACCCAAAGGAGTTCTCTGTATTTTCACACCACTCAGACCTGCCCTCCTCAAGGACTCCATAACATATCTCTGTATTTCAAATTCCTTTTTCTTTTGGCTTACAATTTGTCTTTCCATCATGAGTATCACTCTTTAACTTTCTCAATCCTTTCGTCCGGTTTATGTGTTGCGTCTTTACTTTCTTCTTTAACTGTCTCTCTGATTTTCTCTTCAGCTGCTTTTTTAGTTTTCTTTTTAGCTGCCTCTTCAAATCTCTCCTTATTCTCCTTATTTCCTTCTTTTGCAACCTTCACTTTGGATTTTTTAGATTTATCCTCAGCTTTCTCCTTTTTTCCGGACTTGTTCTTTTTTGACTTATTCTTCATAACTGATTCCTTGACAATGATTTCGATTGTTGTTCTCTTCATACTTATGTTTCTTCTTCTGCCGTAATGCAAACTTCTTGATGCCTCATGGCATATTACCCTATGTACTATTAAGGATGAAGTATCCAGTCCAATAGATTGAGCATTCGCTTCAATTTCATCCAGTAGTTTGAGCACATACTTAGCTGTCTTAACAGGATACTTACCCGGACCAATCGCTTTCCTATGTGCCTGCTCATGATTAAATTTAGTGAATCTTATAGGTGTTTTTTTGCTTATTGCCTGTTTCAATATGTTTTTTGCCTTGTTAAGTTCCTTACCCCTTATTGCATTCGCTGTCATTACTGCACTCTTAAAGGAGATAGGAACTGATTCTAACACAGCCCTTGCCATATGCTCCTTGTCGTAATCCTTAAATGTGTATTTATAAGCCATTTTATCAACCTGTAAATTTCGCTTACCTTACTGACAATGCCTGACTTGATTTTGTGGCTCCAACTCCTGGAGCGTGATGCATGACTCTCTTCCTGGTCAATGCAAATTCACCCAATCTGTGACCAAGCATTTCTTTTACTATAATAACCTGAACGAATTCTTTTCCGTTATGAACAAGTACTTTCTTTCCGAGCATCTGCGGAACAATGATTAATGTCCTGCAGTGTGTTTTTACAGTATTCTTTGTCTTCAATTTGTTAAGCACTTTCTTCTCCTCTTCAGTAAGTCCTCTTGACAGTTTTCTTTGCTCCCTTGATTTTAATAATTTGGCGAATTCTTCTAATGACATTGCCTTTAGCTCATCATTGCTCTTTCCACGAAATAAAAACTCCTTTTTTACCATCTGCTTACCTCTTCTTACGACCTGTTCTTCTTGGTCTTATTTTTCCTGCTTTCTTACCTGGAGGTGCATTCCTTGGAGCGATTGTTGGCCTCCCCTTATGAGCACTGCTTGAACCACCGAACGGATGGTCGACTGCGTTCATTGATGTAGCATGAACCCTTGGATAAAGTTTGTTCCTGGCTTTCATATAATAATATCTGCGTCCTGCTTTTAGGAATGGTTTTTGGGTTCTAGCATAACCCGCGACAGTGCCTACCGTCGCCAGGCATTTATTATCAAACTCTCTTTCCTTCTTTGAAGGTAATTGAACGATAACCTTATTGTTGGTTTTCATAATTACTCTTGCAAACGAACCGCTTGACCTGACTAATTTTCCGCCGTCGCCAGGCATAGATTCTATATTTGAGACAAGTGTTCCTTCAGGTATGTGTGACAAAGGCACAATATTACCATTTTTGATTTCATTTGAATAACCGAATGTAACATAATCACCAACTTTCAAACCTTCAACTGCAATAACTAACGCTTTCTTGCCATCATCTGATTTTAATTCTACGAGAGGGGCTGAATGTCCTGAAGAGTGAACTAAATCAATAATTTTCATTCTGTAAATTTCATCTTCTTTCACAGGAAAGTACTTTGCGTCCCCGTAATACTTAAAACTCGGAGATCTGTATGTCGTACTCCCTTTTCCTCTCTTCTGTTGAATTAAATTCTTTCCCATTTTTAATCACAAAGGATAACTTCTTTATGTTAATCCTAACTTTGTAGCAACATCAATTGCAGGTGTCTCATTACTTAACTTCACATACGCCTTTTTGAAGCCCTTCATTTCTCTCAGCGTTCTAACCCTAACTACTTTAACTTTAAACTTCTCTTCAACTGCTTTTTTTATATCGGACTTATTCGCCTTTTCATCTACCTTAAAAACAAGCTCGTTACTCAGTTCCATTAATCTTATTGCCTTTTCCGTTGCTATTGGATTTTTTATTATCATATAAAACACCATACTTTACATGAACAAATTCTCATTCTTTATTTTATCAACCGCTGATTTTGTAATTATAACTGCTCTTCCAGGTGTTGCTCCTGGGGCGAGTAATTTTGTGTTTAATCTTTTAACAGTAACTGCTTCAAACCCAAGGTTTCTAACTGCCCTCTCAACTTCTGACTCTTTTGATACGATTATTAGAGCACCACTTTTTTTCTTATATCGTCTTCCTCTTAATTTACCCCTGCCCGGGCGAATCTTTTTCTGTTTTAACCTCTGCGACTCATCTTTAAATCCAAACTTTATAAGTGCATTCTTCACATCCCTTGTTTTCTTAAGATTTTCAAAATCGTCAACTATAATAAAAGGATAATTTTCTGGAATCTTATTTTTATTTAAAACAAGATTTTTATTAAAGCACGCAGACAAGGCACTTCTCAATGCCTTTCTTTTCTCTTTTTTATTTACTTTTTTGATGTTATTTTTCAATGCCTTTGGTGGGTGAGCTCTTCTTCCTCCCACTGTTCCTGGGGCAAATGCTCCCTGCCAATAAAACTGAGTTCCCCTCCTTGTGAGAATTTTTCTTGGAACTCTGGATATTCCATAACCATATGCTCCCCTGTAATTTCTTCTCCTTCTTGATATCTTGGCTGAAGGTCTTGTTCCCGCGTCCTTGAAACTTCCATAGGGCTGTCTGTTAAGCGTTTGAATTGCAAGGAAAACCCTCTTTATCAAGTCAGGTCTTGTAGGTTCGAAAAATACAGCTGGAAGTTCAACTTCTCCAACCTTCTTCCCTTCCAAATCAATTAAAGGAACCTTTTTACCTTCATCTTTATTGGCCATAATAACACCTTGTTAACAACTCAATGTTTATTAATCAATTTTAAAAACTGGAATGATATCTTTTTCTTCTGCTTTCTCATTGATGGAACAATCCTAATCAATCTTTTAGACGGACCTGGAATTGAACCTGTAATTATTAAAACATCATTCTTTAATATTCCATAATGCTCAAAGCCCCCCTTTCTGTTAAATTCCTTGGCATTACCTATCTTTAGTATCATTTTATTGTATTCTGTTCTCTGATGAAAACCCATTTGTCCAGCATGGGCAATTCTGTACATAAAATGGGCTTGTCCACTCCAGGGACCTAAACTACCGACGCCCCTTTGTCCTTTCTGTGATTTGTGTGGTTTTAACGCAACACCAAATCTTTTTACAGGACCCTGAAAACCATGACCTTTTGTTACAGCATGAACATCAATAAAATCTCCCTCTGAGAAGATTGTACTAACGCGTATATCTTTGTCAATATTGCTAACTACATAATTGTACTTGTCTTCAATTGAAGAACCGCCTATATTCATCTCAAACATTTCCGGTTTCTTCTTTGACACACCGGCGAGTTTTGGCTGGGTATGAACAATAACCTTAATGTCATGATACTGGGTTAATTTATCCTTAAAATCATCAAGTTTTCGACTCTGCTTCTCTGGCAGGTATATTTTTCTATCCAACTCTTTATATTTGCCAATAAATAATTCATCAGCAACTCTTAAACCATCAACTGTCTTTTTGTAGAATCTTACAGATGCAATTCTCATAGGAGGAACTTCCAATATGGTCACAGGCAGGATTATTTCTTCATTTTTTGTCATTGAGTGAGGTGAATTATCAAGGACAATTGCCTGTGACATCCTCACTTTATAACCGGCAAAACCGATTACTTTGACATCTTTAATTTGAGGATGAGCCCTCACTCTGGCATAAATTCTTTTGGCCCTCTTTCTAGGCCAAAACTGCATACTCCCATGCCTTGGAAACAATATATTGCCCATTTTTGCCTTCCTTAATTGTAATGTGCTGCTTAATTTATTGTTCGATTTTATCCACTTATGCTTATGAGTATAATAATCCTTACAAGCTAAATAAGTTTAGAGAGCTGGCTTTTTAGCTTGAAAGTTTATGAATAAAAACCTTTCTCTGAGTTCTTCCAAGAAATCATTGAGGAAGATTCTCTTTTCAGGTTTATTATTCTCTTTAGTTTATGATTTTTGGCATAACAGATCAAACAGGGACCTGTTTTATTTGCCAATTTTGAAGTGGTCAGGTACCATTTATAAAACTTTCGGATTTAACTTAAATACAAGCCGCACATAAATAGACATTACGAAAGCGTACAATAAAAATTAAACTGCACTGCACTTGTCGTTATGATTATTATATTTTTATATTAAGTATGAAAACATAAACAAGTAGTATGAATAAGCCAGAATAATAAATAATCAAGAAGAACAGATAATAACTAAAAGTAAATCAAAATATATTGTGAATCAAGATGATTAAAACAATAATTGCTTTTGATAAAGGAC
>CAYLQB010000004.1:23154-26754 GCA_964385745.1 uncultured Methanosarcinales archaeon | reverse complement strand
TAAATGATGTGTTAAGCAAAACAGGCACACCTGTAAGTCTATAAAATTCTTTAATTAAATCATAAAGTAATCTGTTTTGTTTTCTTGAGACCGTCTGTATCCTTGCAGTTCCGTTTACATGAGTGACTGCGGGAATAAATTTCTGTTTGTTCTTTTTGACTCTGAATACGAAGAGCATGAACGGACTGGATTTTATATTAGGGGAAAGTTCGAACCATTCTTTGGCTTTCTCCTCCAGTACAGAAGGAGCGAATGGTCTGAATTCTTCTCTATGTTTGACATTCTTGTTTATCCTATCTTTCATATTCTTATTTATAGGGCTGGCAAGTATTGATCTATTACCTAAAGCTCTAGGTCCGAACTCCATCCTGCCTTGAAACCATCCTATAATTTTATCCTTACTCAATAAGTAAGCTGTTTTCTTCAAAAGAGAGGTGTAATCAAGTTTCTCAAAGTTTAGATGGTCTTCATATTCTTTTATTACCTCTAAAACCTGTTCATCATTAAACTTCGGCCCGAGATAATCATTTTTCATAACAAATTTTCTCTTCTTGCCCAAACAAGAATTATACAAATAAAAGGCAGACCCTATTGCAGAACCAGCATCTGTTGCAGCGGGTTGAATAAATATTTTCTTGAATAATTTTGATTCCGCGATTTTGCCGTTTAAAGCACTGTTTAAAGCAACTCCTCCAGCAAGGCAGAGATTTTCTTGGTGAGTTATTTCTTTGGCATATCTTAATATTCTAAGGACTGCTTTCTCAAGGATTTTTTGTATTGAAGCAGCAATATCTTTATGTCTTTGAGTTATTTTTTCGTCGGGTCTTCTTGGTTTACCAAAGAGCTTTATGAAATTCCTGTTGAACATACTGTTTGAATAGGTGTAAGCAAAATAATGCATGTTCAGTTTAAAGCTTCCATCATCTCTGAGTTGTATTAACTTCTTAATCTTTGTATAGTAATTTGGTTTTCCATACGGCGCTAAACCCATAACCTTATATTCACCGTTATTAACCCTAAATCCTAAAAAAGCTGTAAATGTTGAGTATAACAATCCTAATGAATGTGGAAAGTTGATTTCTTTAATTGGAGTGATCTTATTTTCCTCACCTACTGAGATTCGTGTTGTGGTAAACTCCCCCACTCCATCTAGGGTTACAATTACTGCTTTCTTGAAGGGAGATGCCAAGAAGCTAGAGGCGGCGTGGCTTGTATGATGCTCGAGGAAAAGGACCTTCCCTTTATATTTTAATCTCTTTTTTAATGTTCTCCTCAACCTTAATTTCTTGTTAACCCATACAGGTACTGCCTCATAAAATCTATTGAATGACCTCGGAAACTCCTCAACGACAGTTTGCAATATCCTCTCAAATTTTAATAGAGGTTTTTCGTAGAATACAACATAATCTATATCTTCAATAGTCAAGTTTGAATAAGAAAGACAGAAGTTTATAGCATGAATAGGAAAGGAATTATCATGTTTTATTCTTGTGAATCGTTCTTCTTCAGCAGCTGCAACAATTCTACCATTTATTAACAAAGAAGCAGCTGAATCATGGTAGTAACAAGATATTCCCAAAATGTTCATAATATTCACATCTCTAAAGATTTATTCCCTAATGAATTTTCTGCAATGCTTCTTAAACACAAAAAATTAATATTGGAAGTTAACATCTTTTAATGGTTTAGGGTTAGACCAAAAAGATTTATGTATTTTACTCTTTTTTAGATTAGATATTCTCCATAAGACCCAACTAAAGAGAACTCCTATAAAATAAAGTATTATAAGCAAGACAAAATTGAAAACATTGATTCCATAAGACCTCAGAACCTTCTTGATTTTATTCAAATTCAAACGCATCTGACAGACCTCTATGACAACCAAACGTTTAATAGTTCTAAGCAAGAGGATATATAAATACAGGAACAGGCATCATAGCATTTAGTATTATAAAAATTGATATTAAGATTATCAGGATTATCAAGGGAAGCAACCACCACTTCTTGCTTTTGGTTGCGTAATTCAAAAGGTCTCCAAACAGATTTGTCATAAAAATACGATTATATAGTAATTTATAAAGTTTATCTTTAAGTATACAGAAACCTTTTTATATTAATACCACTCCTTCATAGTAAAATGTCAAGGGTAATCCTGTTTTCATATGTCAAAATATTCGTTGGGGGAATCACATTCGGACCTGCAATAAGAACATTTGAGATAGCCAAAGCACTGAAAAGGAAGGGACATAAGGTCACAATCGCTGAACCCGACAGAAAAAAAGAGGAAATTATTGAAGGTATTAAATTTATCCCGCGAAGAGTCAAGCTGTTAAGAGAACTCAAAAAGAATTATGATGTTGCCTACTGTCAAATATGGGATTCTAAACCTGAATTCTTGGATGCAGTAAGTAAGATACCTTTAATTATAGATATATATGCACCAACATTAATAGAACAATCCTTATTCTTCTCAACGAGAGCTAAGAAAGTAAGCAAATACCTAATTAAGGATTACATAAGAGACCGGCTTATTCCAGATACACGAATTTTGAAATATGGTGATTTGCTCATATGCGCCTCTGAAAGACAAAGGTATTATTATCTCGGCTTACTCAGCGCTTTGGGAGTTTTAAATCCAAGGACATACAACGAAGAATTCATAAAAATTGTGCCTTATGGAGTACCAAAAGAGAAACCAAAATACAAAGGTCCTATGTTTAAAGGAAAAATTGTTAGTAAAAACAAGAAAATAATCATTTGGCCCTCTGGAATACTGCCATGGTATGATACAGAAACAGCAATAAAAGCAATGAAAATTGTTTCGAAGCAGGAGAAAAATGCAGTTATGATTTTCGTAGGTTCAATAAGCAAGAGAAGCAATCTCTCTCTAACAAGTAAGGGATATAAAAAAGCCAGGGACTTATCAAGGAAACTCGGTCTATTAAATAAGAATATTTTCTTTACAGAGTGGCTTCCTTATGATAAGAGGGACTCAATGTATTTTGAGGCAGAAATGGCTGTTTCCACATACCATAAAGGTTATGAAAATGATTTATCGTTTAGAACAAGGATAACGGACTGTTTATGGGGGCGCCTGCCGGTTATATGCACAGAGGGAGATGTTTTATCCGAAGAGATTCAAAAGAATAAACTCGGTTTCTCAATAGAAGAATCAAACTTTAAGCAGCTGGCTGAAAAAATATTATATATACTCAAGAATAAAAAGGAGAAAGAAGCGATCAAGAGGAGAATTAACAGATACTTGAACGAAAAACTCATTTGGGACAAAGCAGTTGAGCCAATGGACTCATTTATTAAAAAGCCGGTTAAAATAGGGAAAGAACTCCCCTTGGATATGTACAAGATTCTTGATGATAAAGAGAAAATAGTAAATGAACAACTGCAATTAATAAGGGAATTAAAAGACAGAAAAGATATTCTAGAAGCACGTATTAAAACATGTGAAAAGGAGAGGTTAAACTTCCATAATATTCAATCAGACCTTAAAAATGAAATCAAAGAGAGAGACATCACAATTAGACAGAAAGATCGGGAGATCCAACAAAACTATGAACAAATGAGATTAACAGATATAGAAAG
>CAYLQB010000004.1:22865-23054 GCA_964385745.1 uncultured Methanosarcinales archaeon | reverse complement strand
AACAAAAGAAAGATTAAAACTACAAGAAGAAATAAACAAAAGAGACAAAACAATAGAACAAAAAGATACAGAAATCCAACAAAACTATGAACAAATGAGATTAACAGATATAGAAAGAACAAAAGAAAGATTAAAACTACAAGAAGAAATAAACAAAAGAGACAAAACAATACAACAACTACAACAAGA
>CAYLQB010000004.1:6773-22765 GCA_964385745.1 uncultured Methanosarcinales archaeon | reverse complement strand
AACAGATAAAAGAAACAAAACAATACAACAACTACAAGAAGAAATAAACAAAAGAGACAAAACAATACAACAACTACAACAAGAAACAGATAAAAGAAACAAAACAATACAACAACTACAAGAAGAAATAAACAAAAGAAACGATATGATAAAACAATTACAAGAAAAAATAGTTGAAGAAGAAAATGAGATAATCAGGTTAAAACACAGATTAAGGGATATACTGAAATCAAGAGGTTATAAAATCGCAACTGAAATAGATAAGATAGCAGCAACTTTGGGTTTAGTCAAAAAGAGAAAAATTAATAAGAAGAGCAGAATAAATAACACTTACAAATATGATAAAGAAAAGAAAAACTTTGAAGAAGGTAAGGGTTTCTATCCTCATACCAAATTATAATTCAAAAGAAACCATTAAGCAGGTACTCAATTCTTTATTAAGCTCCATTAAAAACTCAGAGATTATATTCTGCGATGATGCCTCATCAGACAACTCACTTAAGGTCATAAAAGAATTCGTAAAAGAAAAGAAGAAAAAACTAAAACAGGCAAGCATAGAAATAGCATTATACCTGTCAGATAAACATCTGGGAGTTGGGGCAATGAGAAACAAATGCATAGACAAGAGTTCTGGAGAATATTTGGTGTTTATGGATAGCGATGTTATCATAAATAAGAAAGCAATTAATAAACTAACAGAAGGTTTAAGAAAAGCAGACATCACATTCTTAAGAGTATTATTCCCAAACAAAAGAATAATGTACCCTTTGCTTAAATATGAAAAAGAATATCCATTAATATCAACTTGCTTTGCTATTAAGAGAAAATCGCTAAATAAATTGAACTATGCTTTTGACCCTTTTTATATGTCCGGCATGGAGGATACTGATTTCTTCATAAGATGTAATTTAAATGGATTAAAAGCCAGATTCATAAATGATGCTGAGGTAATACATCTATTTAAAGAAAGGAGCCACTCAGATGAGAGGTATTATTATGAAGTGAGAGGTTTAGTTTACGCAATAAAAAAATTAAGGCCTTACTTAAAAGAAACAAAACTCAAGCACTCTATATCTTACATAACACTAATGAAACACTTTGTTTGCGGTGTATTCAACTTCAATTGGACTGACTGGTCAGCTTATAATAGAGAAGAGAATCAACTAAGAAAAGTGATGATGCTCTTCAAAAAACACCCAAGGATAAGTGAGAAGGGTTCACTACACTTATTAAGGATTTACTTACATGCACTTTTTGATGGATTAAGACAGAATGTCCCTTTGAGTAATAAGTAACACTATAAGGATTTATTTCTTGGAAAGCTTTTTAAATTCGTCGGCTTTATTATTTACTACTCAAGAATAAGCAAGAGTATGAGTCAACCAGTAAAGATGCTAAAGAAGTGCTAAGGGGTGGCAAATCTGAAAATTAATAAATTCAAGGAAAAGTTAGAATATGCATTGGATTTAACTGTACAGTTCACAGCAAATGACTTTAAATTAAGATATAGGAACTCTATGATAGGTTATCTATGGTCAGTTATAAATCCCCTCCTGATGCTTGTAACACTCTACTTTGTTTTCAGTATCATAATGAAGCTGAACATTGAACATTACCAACTATTCCTCTTATTGGGCATATTACTATGGAATTTCTTCAGTTCAGCTACTAGTTCAAGTATTGACGCCGTTTCTTCAAGAGCAAATCTCTTCCAAAAGATTAATTTTCCAAAGCTGGTGGTTATTGTAAGCTCATGCCTTAACTCTTTAATCTCACTCGGATTAAACTTTTTAGTTTTTATAATCTTTATGATTATTTTTAGAATAAAAATCAAACTCATCTCTTTGTTAATACTCCTAATTATTTTTGAATTGTTTATCCTTTCGTTAGGTATTTCTTCAATACTCTCTATCTTATATGCAAAGTTTAGAGACACGAAATATATTTGGGATTTTATTCTATTGATTGGATTCTGGATTAGCCCAATTATTTACCCCTTATCAAGTATACCTTTAGAGCTAAGAAGATTCTACCTGCTTAACCCTCTGGCAAGGATAATAACAGACGCAAGAAACATTTTAATATATAATTATGTTCCTGATACAAAGCAGATGTTAATTACATTCACAATATGCTTTATCTCATTGAGTATAGGTTACTATTTTTTTAAAAAGAATGAATATCTTTTAAGCGAAAAAACATTACACTAAAAAATGAAGAATATTATTTATTTAAAGAATGTTTCGAAAACATTCATTATAAAGGAAGAAGCAGACACTTTTAAGGAATATCTTATTACATTATCCTCGAAGAACAAAGAGAGATTTGTAATTAAAGCATTAAACAAAATAAATTTAAGAGTTAAGAAAGGGGAGGTAGTGGGAATAATTGGGAGGAATACATCAGGAAAATCAACTCTTATGAAGATTATTGCGGGAATAATAAAACCTGACACAGGCAGGGTTATTGTAAAAGGGAGGGTACTCCCCATAATTGAATTAGGTGTGGGCTTTAATCCCGAACTAACAGGAAGGGAGAATATTTACCTCTACGGGTCTCTATTAGGTATCCCCAAGAAAAGATTAATCGAACAACTCGATAATATAATTGAATTCTCAGAACTTGGAAGATTCATCAATACAAAACTCAAGTATTACTCATCCGGTATGATCACAAGATTAGCGTTTAGTATAGCAATAGCACATGAACCAGATATTATACTATTAGATGAAATCCTTGCGGTCGGAGATGCTCCCTTCCAGCAGAAGTGTATTAAAAAGATTCTTGATTTTAAGAAGGCAGGTAAGACAATACTATTCGTAAGTCACAATGCAGATCAGATAAAATTACTCTGCGACAGGGTAATCTTACTTCAGAAGGGCAAAATAACCTTCGATGGAGCAGTTGATTTAGGTTTAGAAGCTTACACTAACTCCCTGCAAAACAAGGGAAAATTAGACAATAATTGGATGAAGGTCAAAAAAGAAAAAAAGAATATTAACAACAAAAATCATAGAAGGAAGATAGAGAGTAAGAGAAATGTAAACATAAAAACAAATAAGGAAGGAATAGAGAATAAAAATGATGAAGAAATTGATAAATTCGCAGAACTCTTCCTCAAGAAGATTAATTTAAAAGGCAATGAGAAAGCAGTGAAGGGTATGCTAAACAGAAGATTAGAATCACTTAATTACAATGAAAGAAGCAAGCTTCTTAACTCGATAAAATCGAAAGCTCAGGGATTAAATAAAGAGAAAAAATCAATTGTCCTGGAAATATTGAGAGAAACATTAATAAGAAATCTTATTAGAGGTGACGATTCTTGAACACCAATAAAATCCTCTTACTTAAAGAATTAATTGATTTAAGCTGGAAAAGCTTTGATGACTCATCAGCAGACAATAAAAAGAAAGTGCTAAATGAACTGCTGAGTGTTCTCTGGCACAACATGAATAAAATTGAGCGGAGGGAAGAGACCAAATGGCTCGCTTTTGAAACAAGAAGAGTACTTATCGAACTAATAAGGATTGAAAATTCAGAGAGAGCATTAACATTATTGCATAAACTAATCAAAATAAACTCAAAATTAAATGGCCTGACTGAGAAAGTTGAAGAACAGATAGGACTATCCGAAGAGGTTAGGAGTATAATCGAAGAAGTTATGCTAAGAGTAAAAACAAAGAGCTCTGAGTTAAAGAGTATCATATTAATGAAAAATTTTCTAAATACAGAAAAGAAGATTTTATCAGATGGGGAAACCAGAAATGATAAAAACAAAGCATTAGTTTTAAGAGTTAAAAGAGATCTTAATAGGTATATCATAGATAAATGTGACAAATTTATCTTTAAAATAAATCTGTGGATTAAAGAATCTAAGGATAATAATGAAAAAATAAAACTCAGGAGGATAAGAAAAGACCTGTTGAAATTAAGAGAATCATCAATTGAACAGACAATCTCAGTGTTCGATAAAAACGCAAAGAATAAGAAAGGATATGGAACTCATGAAGCTGAAATCCTTGATGTTAAATTTTTTGATGCAAACAATCAGGAAAGAAAAGTTTTCAAGACAAACGAGACCTTTATTATGAGAATCCATTACAAAGCCAAAAAAAAGATTAATAAACCGATGTTTGGCATGGCTATCTATTCTGCTTCAAATGTTCTTATAACAGGCCCAAACACAACATTTTCTAACCAGACAATTGATTATATTAAAGGAGAGGGCTATGTGTATTTTATAATAAAAAAACTACCCCTACTGCATGGCAAGTATCTAGTTTCAGCTTCTATTTATGATTACACAGGAGAGCACCCAATAGACCACCACCATCAAGAGTATGAATTCAGTGTCGTAAATGATTTTCTGGAGTTTAAAGAAAAGTATGGTTTGATAGCAATTGAACATGAGTGGAGTTATGAAAATAAAAAGAGACAAAGAAGGAAGATAAGAAAAATAAGAAGATATAATAACAAAAAGGCACAAAGAAAGAATTAGTGTAAAAAATAAAAAGTAAGGAGATACCTCACTCGACACAGGTAAAAGTAAAATACAATAAGATAAACAATATTAATTGTTTATCACCTGCTTCATTAACTTTAAAGTTTTATCAACAACCTTATTCCAATCATGCTTCAAAGCCCAGATTCTAGCATTCTCCCCAAACCTTACTCTTAATTTTTTATTAGTAAGAAGGTACACGATTGCATCAGCAAATTCTTTAGTATTATAACAATTGACCAGAAGTCCTGTCTTGTTATGTATAACTGAATCTCTTAATCCGGAAACATTGTTTGCTATTACAGGAAGTTTACATGCGCCTGCTTCTAAAACAGCCATACAATAACCTTCTGTTCTTGAAGGAACAGCCAGAATCCATGACTTCTTTAAGTAATTTAGTTTCTCATTCCCACTAACAAAACCCTTAAACTCAATTCTTGACTTACCTCTTGCCAGATCCTTAAATTCCCTTCCATCCTTACCATCACCAATAATGATATACCTCACATTAGGAATCTTCCTGACAACATAATCATATGTCTTTATCAGCAGGTCAAGACCCTTTCTCTTATCCAACCTTCCAAGGAAGAGAACAGTCGGCTCTTTAAACTTAGATTTTCCCGGATGGTATTTATCGAAATCAACACCATCCCTAAACTCATAGAGATTCTTCTTATTGAATCCCATTTTCAACAATTCCTTCGTTGTTGAAGGACTTACGGTAATTATCCTTTCTCTCTTGTAAAACAACCTTATTGACTGCTCTACAACATAAGCAATTATGGCAAGAGGCAGAAATTGGGTTTTAAAGAAGAAACCCGCATTAATATGATGAATTATAATTACCTTTTTTTTATGTGGCATTGTTAACGGAGTAAACCATGGCAATGGACTTATGTCCTCATATATAATGTCCGGCCTTATTTTCCTTATAAAGAAAGGAGCATACAAAAAACCAAGTATATGAATAAAAACAACATTGTAAGAGTTTTTGAAACCAATCCTAAAAATATTTGTGCCAGAGACAAACTCTCTTCTTTTGGCCCTTGGATACATAGCAGATAATAGGTAAACCTCATGACCTTTTTTATTTAATAGCAAACACATCTCTCTTAATCTTGCCTCTGCTCCCCCAGCTCGTGGATGTTTTGCATCATATTTATTTAGAATAAAGATTTTCATAATGATCAGCGTATTATGGAGATTAATATTAAAATCAAATAAATCATCAAGTTATTAAGGCATCCTTCTCAAATGTCTTATTAAATAATTTCCTTCTTTTACTTTTTCTTTGTAACCTTTCTGATTTTTATTCTCTTCTTTATTAATTTGTTCCTTTTTCTGTTCAGTCCCCTGTTCAAGTTCTTCCTCTTTTTTTACCTCCTGTCCTTCTTTCTCATCCCGGGACTTTTTTTCATCTCTAGCATAACTTCCAGTTGGCTTTTTCTCTGTAATGATTTCCTTACCTCCTAATTCAGTGGGCTTGCTTTTCCGTTCATTATTTATGACTAAGTCCCTTGTAAACTCTTTAATTTTGAGCTCAATAGTAGCCATCTGTTCTTCATTAAGTTTTTTTGGCTTCCAACTAAAATTTAAACCATCATCCTGTCTTCTGGGTATCACATGAATAAGGAGATGCGATAATTTCTGCCCAGCAGAAACACCATTATTTAACAGTATGTTTGTCCCTTGAAGTCCGAGACCTTCAAAAAGAGCTTCGCTTACCCTGTTCGCAACTAAAAATAGTTTAGCGGTCAGTTCGTCCGGAACCTGTTCTATGATTGTAAAATGCTTTTTTGGAATTACAAGAACTTCACCTAAAGTTACAGGAGTAGGATTAAGAACAGCAACCACATCATTATCCTCATAGACCTTTTTTGCCTTATTTGACTTTATAAAATCACATACAGGACATCCCATATTAATACTCTCCATTTCTCGTTCTTAACTTTTTTACTTTCCAAGCAAAAGGTTTGTTATATCATCAAGGTCTGCTTTATTATCTTTATTTCTATCATTACCTCTTTCTGAATTGTCAGAGGGCCGTCTGCCTTCCACCATCTTCTGATTAACAGGATTTTTCTTCTTATTATCCTTTGGGTTGATTGTTTCTGTAACTTCGCCTATTAATTTAGGCTCCTGTTTTCTGGATTTGTTCAGAGAGTTCATAACCTCAGAAATTCTTATCCTTAATTCAGTAAGGGTTTTTTCATCTGTTTTTTTGCCTGAAAGGTTAAACACACTGATATTATCTCCATCAATCCTTGGGATAATATGTATCATAAAATGGGGAGCCCTCTGCCCGGCAACAGCGCCGTTTGCAATAAAGATATTTGTACCTGTAGAGCCAACAGCTTTCATCAAGATTCTGGAGAGATGCTTCGCCACGATAAACATGTAACCAATTAAATCAGGAGGTATTTGTGGTAAAATCATATAATGCTCTTTAGGAAGCAGAAGAATATGACCTGGATTAGCAGGGTTAATATCAAGTATGGCCAATACCTTATCATCTTCGTAAACTCTTTTAGAACTAACCTCTCCTTTAATGATACGACAGAATATGCAGTTCTTTTTTTGTAATTCAATTATCTCCTCAGGAGACATGTTCTTTAAATCATCCTCTGTAAGTGCCATATAAAGCATAAAAAGATAGGACTTAATAAATGTTTTCATAGGATGTTTAAGAGAACTATACAAAGCAGAGAAGAGAGCAAGTGAAATAAGAAAGGGAAATAATACTTAAATAATAGTAAGAGTTAGATAATATGACAATTATTTACTGCAAGTTCAGTGCTTTAAGAAGCAAGATAAGGAAATTTGTTTTTACTATCAGGGTCAACAGGTAAGCAAGAAAAAAACTCGGGACAAAGGGTATGCCCTCCCTGACAAGAACATACTTTAATTTATTCATCTTTTTTAACTTGATTAATCTCTTTATCTGCTCATCGTCAACACCTAAATCCCTATGTCCTACAATACATTTCCCTTTATAATAAATATCCTTAACAATCCAGTCACCTTCAGTCAATTCTTCAGGAGGAATCTTCTTGTACAAAGTGGATTCTTCAACTGATTTAACAAACAAATGAGTCCAGATAATGATAAGTACAAAAATAAGTAGGGACAATAGGACCATAAGAATAATCGTATAAGCTGGTGAAATCGCGCCTCTATGAATTGAAGTTGTAAAAATAAGAGGCACCAACAAAATAATTCCAGTAATATATAACAATCTAATAATCAAAGAAAACTTTCTCTTTTTCGAGCTGAATTTTTTGACAAATTTTTTCTTATGTTTAAACATTAAATATATGGTAAATAAGAGACCATAAACGGCACCTACAAATAGTAAATTAATAATGAAATCAGACAAAAAACTGTTTATTATCCTTAAAAGAGTGTCCGAGACCCCAATGAGAGGAAATAGGGGGAGTCCGATAAGAGCAGCAAGACCTATTAACAACTTTGAATCTCCTCCCCCCCATTGTCCGGTATAAAAGAGCAATGCCGAGAAGAGAAGGAAGAGCAAAAAAGCGGACAGAGAATTTAAGATAATAAAAGGATTATGAAGTAGAATACTGAAAGCTGTATTGAGTATTAAAGCGAAGAATATCAAACCATAATCCAGCAAGTCGGGAATTTCTCTCGTTCTCAGATCTGACCACGAAGCAAAGAATAAAACAATAATTGCGGTTATATGAATAAGGGCACTCGTCATTATCATAACACAGGAGGATTAAGGGAAGTATAAAAAGTTAATGGAAACAAAAACAACAATAAATACGCCGCGACCCGGATTTGAACCGGGATATCCCGAAGGAAACCAGCTCTCTCATAAGCCCAATTTTCCGATTGATTGAATTATTACTTCTTAACTCGGGGCTGGCGCAATACCAGGTTATGCGATCGCGGCAAGAAAAATAAAAAATATAAGCAGTGATGATTAAGACATTAACGAAATTATAAATGCTATGAACGACAGGCAGATAACAACTGAATTAAAAGTTAAAAGACCTATCAAAAAGCCCAAAAAACCGAACAAAGCAGGGTGCTTCAATTCTTTAACACCATAACCTGCACCTACGAGTAAAAAACCGAGCAAGAAGTATATTAAACCAATAAAGAAGAGTATGCCTGAAAGAGCATTAAACTTCAAAAGCATAAACATAAGGGAGAAGGATGATAAACCAAGAAAAATAAAAGTCCCATAAAATAATGTTATAGCTCCCGCTATTATAAACAGCAAATAAGCAACAGTCCTGAAAGGATTAACCTTTTCTTTCGCCATTTTAGATTCCCTCCATTTAAATTTTATTTTTTAAATTTTATTTAGACCTTACTAAGTAAGGAACACAAATAGAGATAAGTTAAACAAAAACAATTGAATAAATGCCCCGGACGGGACTTTCGTCAGTTTATATTTATTATAAGGCCTAATTCGAACCCGTGTCACAGCCTCGAGAGGGCCGTATGATTGACCGGACTACACTACCGGGGCATTCAAATATTCAATTATTTAAGTGTTCAAGTATCCGCATGCTCACTTGCCTTAAAAAATTTCTCTTTAACCTCTTTAAATGGCTTAGACAGTTAAATAAAACGCCGAGGCTGGGAATTTCATTATCCTCTATCACTGATAAGTATCCGACAAAAGATTACTTTGAACCCAGATGTCCTTTCGGACACCAGCTCTCAAGGCTGGCGCACTACCAGGTTATGCGACCTCGGCATGCCGCCGACGGGCTTTGAACCCATGACCTCTACGTTTCCTAGTAGAGTTAATCATCGCTTCTCATAAAAAGCTCATTGCTCATTCTTATGAGCGTAGCGCTCTAACCAGGCTGAGCTACGGCGGCACTCTCTTAAAACCTAATTAAAGGTAAAACTCTCTTTTTAAAAAACTTTTGTTAGATTAAATTAAAGGAACATCAACTATGATTAAATCGAAGCAAAAAGAAAAGAATAAATTTATAAGTATTCTCAACATAATTAAGATATGCCTAATTTAAGACATATTAAAGACAGGTTTAAAAAGTCAGAATATTTCCTTCATGAAACAAAGCGTTCTGTATTAATAAGATTTTCATTCGTCTTACTTCTTGTTGTTCTTTATTTTGTTTTTGTGTCATTTAAGTATGGATTAAAAGATGGATTCTTTGTCACTTTACTAACCTGGAGTGTTTTTGTTTTCTGTACTCCTATTGCAGATGCCGGCTCTCTAGTTGATTTTCCTGTAAGATTAATAACAAATATTAGAATGATTTATTCGGAATCATTCGTCTGGCTGAGTGCTTTTCTTATCAATTTATACGCACTGCTCTTCAGGCCAGGTATATATGACAAGACAATTTTACTGAGATTATTTAAGCATATTTTGTTTCATCCCTTTCCCTTCTGGTCTATCATAGTAATCTCTGCTTTGGGAACTTTCTTATCTGTTTATTTTGGTGATGAATTAATTGATGTTGCAAAACACAGTGAGAGGGAAAAGTTCAAAAAACATAAATCTAAGTATTACATAATTTTATCTTTATTCTTATTTGTAGTGGTTCTTCTGTTTTATGATATGCTGTTAAGAGAACTCGGCTTAAGAATTTAAACAATTTTAAATAAAATAAAAATAACTCCATTCTGTAAATCAGGTCTTTATACCTTGCAGAAGATTATTATCTTTTCATCGTCTGTTTTGTAACCACTTGATTTTTCTTCTTTGCTTAACTTTCTAAATTCAATTCTATCGTATCTCGCTGCTGGTTTAATGTCGTTTATAACCTGTCTAAGTTTCTTCTCTAACTCGGGCTTTGCATCTATCACTAGTTCTCTTATTCCTTTCTTTAATGACATCCTGTTGTCTGACTTGAATTTTCTAACAAGAGATAAAACTTCAATAGCCAAATCGACACTTTCCTCAACATTGCTGAAATCAAATTCTTTCCTGTATTCTGGCCAGCTTGATATGTGAATACTTTTCTTCTTCTCATACTTTCTAAAGTACAATTGGTATATCTCCTCTGTTATATGGGGAGTTATCGGAGATATCAGTTTAAGAACTGTCAACAGGGAATAATAAAGGGTTGAGAGTGCTGATTCAACTTCTTTATCAGAATATTTGTCTTTGTCGTATAACCTGTTTTTAACGAGTTCCAGGTAATTGTCACAGAAATCATGCCAGAAAAAATCTTCAACATTTAATCTTAATCTTACGTATTCATATTTCTCCATGCCTTCAGTCACGACATTTATAAGATTATTGAGTCGGCTGAGTATCCATTTATCAATATCATTCGTTACTGTCTTTTCATTTATAGGAGAAGGTTTATAATTTTTCAGATGAGTTATTACAAACCTTGATGCATTCCATAATTTTGTTATAAATCTCTGTCCATTAATGAATTCCTTTTCATCAAACCACAGGTCCTCTCCGAGCTTTGAGCTTGCAGCCCACCATCTTAAAGAATCTGCGTTATATTTTTTAAGCATATCTTTTGGGTCAATGACATTTCCCTTACTCTTTGACATCTTTTTACCATGCTCATCAAGAGCCCAACCGCTTATCATAATATTCTTCCAGGGCATCTTTTTATTATGTAAATATGATTTCACGATTGTATTAAATGCCCAAAAGCTTATGATATCATGCGCCTGAGGCCTCAAGTCCATAGGAAACATCTTGTTGAAGAAGTCATCATCGTCCTTCCATTTGAGAGTAATCTGAGGTGTTAAAGAACTCGTTGCCCAGGTATCAAGAACATCTTTCTCAGGAATAAATTCCGTAGAACCGCATTTAGGACATTTTTTAACCTTCGGCTTCTGCTCTGTAGGATCAACTGGGAGCTCTGACTCATCAGCTATTATCGGTTCTCCACAGTTCTTGCAGTACCAGACAGGAAAAGGAACTCCGAAGAATCTCTGCCTTGAAATACACCAGTCCCATTGCAAGCCCTTTATCCAATTTTCCAACCTTGATTTCATATGTTCTGGATACCACTTGATAGAATCACCCATTTTAAGAAATTCATCCCTCAGATCAAGGTATCTTATGAACCATTGTTTTGTAACGAGAAACTCAATCTCAGTTCCACATCTTTCATGGACATTAACCATATGTTTTATCTTTCTCTGTTCAACAAGGAGTTTTGCTTTTTTTAGATCTTCGATAATCTGCTTTCTTGCCTCTTTAACATCCAAACCCCTGTATCTGCCGGCTTTCTCGTTCATCTTACCATCCTTTCCGATCACTATCTTCAACGGTAGATTGTATGCCTTCCACCATTCCATATCTGTCTGGTCGCCAAAAGTGCAGCACATAACAACTCCGGTGCCTTTACTCGGATCTGCTCTTCTGTCTGCAATAATAGGAACATAAAAATTCATAAGGGGAACTTTTGCCTTCTTGCCTATCAAATTTTTATAACGACCATCTTCAGGGTGAACAAAGACCGCAACACAGGCAGGCAATAATTCAGGTCTTGTTGTTGCTATTTTAATCTTCTCGCCGTTCTCAAGCTCAAAGAGAATGTCATTGAAGTAGGACTCAATTTCTTTGTCTTCTAACTCCACCTGGGCTATTGCTGTTTGGCATTCAGGACACCAAAGTGTTGGACTCTCTTTTCTGTAAACACGGCCCATTTTGTAAAGCTCAACAAACGAAAGCTGGCTTTTTCTTATTACTTCTTTACTTATTGTCCTATAATTAATACCCCAATCAACACACAGTCCTAAAGAGCTCCAGTCGTTTTTAAGTTGTGCTTCAATCTCTCTCGTCTCTCTCAAACAGGCGTCTATAAATTCGCTCCTTTTCATTTGGTTAGCTTTTTTACCTATCTTCTTCTCAACAAATCTTTCTGTTGCCAAACCATTATCGTCAAAACCGAATGGATAGAAAACATTGTAACCTCGCATTCGTTTATATCTGGCAATAAAATCCGCCTGAGAATAACTAAACGCGTGTCCCATATGCATCTTGCCTGAGACAGTGGGTGGAGGAGTATCTATGGAGAAGACCTTACTCCTGTCTAAATTAGTAAAATCAAACTTGTAAACCCCCTCTTTACTCCAGAACTCCTGCCATTTCTTCTCTGAATCATGAGCATTATAATATTTTGGAATAGAGGCCTCTTCATTGTTGTTGGTTTTATTAAGAGCATCTTTCTTTCTTGTATTCATTTTGTTGTCTCCTATATTTTTTGTGATATAAGTAAGCGGGAAGGTTATATAAAATTTTTGAATTTTGAGTAGAAAACAATAAAACAATAAAAATGATAACTAAAAATAATACTTAACAGTTATTAAAAACAAGAATTAAAATTGATTAAATAATTAAGAATATTTTTTTAAAAACCTTTCATAATCTGTAATCTTTTCCTTTTTTATAGTATCTGTTATTTTAATTAAGTCATTTTTTAGTGGTTGGACACCAGTCAAGAAATTGGTTATTTTATCCTTTTGAGTGCCTGTGAGTTCTGCTTTAAAGTATAGTGCTTTATCTGCCCTGTCTGGTTCCAGTTTTAAGAGGAAACTATGCGCCTTGGATATAAAATCATCAGCATCGACAAAATCCTTCTCTGCTATCTTTTTAATACCATAATCCATAAACATTATTGCAGTCGTTAAATCAGCCATTGCCCTGTAAGTTTCAAAGGATTGTTTTAATCTTTTTTCTCCCTTAAATAATCTGGCGGACTTAACTGTTGACCTGACAGCGTAGTTAGCAAGGTTACTCTGATTATTCCCGCTCAAATAGTTTCTTGGGTCTGATACAGAATTATACAAAAGTTCGACAATAGAACCAAGCTTCAATCTCGGGTCTACAATGACCGAATTTTTTTCCAGCTCATGATAATTCTTCTTATTTATCTTATCTTCAGCCCCTGTAGGACAGATGATATTGCCTGCTGTTGCATCACTGTCATTTACCACATAATCTGATTTGGGATTGAGTTCGTCAAACTCGGTGATAAGGTTATTAATACTTTCTCTCATTTTTTTATCTTCCAATTTTTTAAAATCAGCTTTTGATGATAACTCTGGTGAAAAGTATTTATTCATATACGAGTAAATATTAAATAATCTGACAAAGAGCTTTTTGTTCGTAAAATCCTCAATATTCATAACTTTTATGGCTGATAATTCCTCATGTGGTAGAATGTCAAGGTGACTTGTCAATAGGTTTGATAATCTCAGAATCCTATGCAGAACCACCTCGTTCTGTTCTAATACCAATTTCTCAGAATTCTCAAATAATTTTAAGTACTCAGGCAATGGAATCCCTTTTACCATTGATGTAACCAAGGTAACAACATCCTCCCCATTAATTTTTGTTTTACCAAAAAATAGAGGAATAGTTTTATTCTTATAAAACTCTGTCCCTCTGTCTAACCTCAACATAAATCTTAAAGCATAATACTCATCCCTTAATCTATTAACAAGCTTGCTGTTCTTCTCGTTAGCTGCTTTAACGAATATTTGACTATCTGCATTCCATAAGAAGTCAGGTTTAGTAACAAATATTTCTTTACCTCCCTTACTCATCCTAGAATCTACCCTTATTTTATTCTGGCTACCCAGCCCTTTAATCAGATAACCTACTTCATCACTAACTTCTTCAGGAGGTAGACCTTCTTTAGTGGGATAAAGGAAGCTGTTAAACCTTATTATATGTTCTATAGCTTTAGCATCCCTGACTCCTGTAAGGTATGGTTTTAATCTAAGTATCAATTTATCAACCAGTTTATGCAAATCCTTCTTTAGATATTTCCTTAATATAGTGGTTGGTATTAGGTTTAATCCCCAAACATCCCCCCTTACTTGATTAACCAAACCTTCTATCTCAGCTACTGGGAATGAGGACGGATCCTTGGATTTCACAGATCTTAATTTCCTCCTCACTCCTGCATTATACAATAGAACTGAAAGATAAGTTAAGGGTGCAAGGGATAGTTTTTTAAGTGGTGTTAATCTTGAAGAATAATCCTGGCGCCTGTTAAAAGCATTCATAACATTCTTAAAATTTGTTTTATCTACATAAAGAGCTTTGTCTAATTCAAGAGCAAGAATAGCCTCAGAATTATCTGGATTATACTTTACCAGTTCTTTTAATTCATTAACCCGCTTTGTTATCTCTTCTGGTGATGGTTTGGAGAATGATTTCTTTGGAAGAGAGAAGGAATCTGATGTTACAGCCCCAAGGAGAGTCGGCATAACAATAAGAGTCATCATGGCAGAAGTAAGTATAGAGAAAGTATTGAGGTTTTTATAGTACGAGTGAAGAAGCTGTAGAGATTTCTGGGAAAATAGCTCAGGATGATATTTATAATAATAGGTTAATCCTGTTCTATTAGCCCTTCCGATGCTGGTAAAAAAAGTATAAAAACCGAGGTAGAGAGCACCATAACTAAATCCCAGAGCAGTTTTAAGTGCAAAACTCCCATATTTAAATGCTCTTTTTAAGCCATCAATGCTGTCCGAATCAAAAACCTGACTAAATCCTAATATAGCCAGAGGAATAAGGGCGTACAGGTTATAAATTGGCCTCAAACTAGGAATAGGTTTTGGGTAGGAGAGATCAACATAATGAAACTCGTAAGCAGCTTGAGCTGCCTTTGTCATAAAATAGAATAATCCAAGAACAAGACCTGTTGAGATCAGTGTACCATACTCTTTTTTTATAAAATTACCTATCTTACCAAGGGCAGTGTCTGGTTTCAACCTTTTAAAGCCCAGAGAAGGAAATATCTCATATAATTTAATCTTTCTTCTCTTATCTGAATCAACTTTCTTAATATAATCCGATACTATTTGCTCCAAATTTTTAGGACTCCGGCTGTCAACAGGGCCACTCAAGTTCCCGTCTTTCAGAGGGTAATATTCAGGAAATTCAGAATTATTCTTCAGATTGTCCATTTGAATCATCTGATAAACCTTGCTTTAATAGCACAAAATCAGGATAAAAGCAATATGAGAGGTAAGAATATAAGTTTTTCTAAAAAATTAAAAATATAATTATTGTTTTGTCACTGAGATGTAATAGTTATGGTCATTAACAATAAAAGATATGAAAGAATTAACTCTAATTTGAACAGAAATTCTCTTTTAAGTTAAGAAAAACTTTTATAAACACTAAGAAATTGTCTTACAATAATGTCAATATTGACTCTAAAATACAGGGTTAAGACGCTATTCCCAAACAAGAAAGGACAAGCAGCTGAATTTCTGACTGTTGCACTCTTAATTGCCGGAGTAACAATATTTGCACTCATGAGCCAATTTTCCCACCTTGGAAAGGAAGCATCAGAAACAACAGGAGTCATAACAAGTATAAAAACATCGGACGTTCAACTCGCATCAGTCATTCTTCCCTATACCACAGAAAAAGGAATTCCAACTGCTGAATTGCTCGGTGACTTATCCTGTTATGGAAAACAAGAGGTAAAATACAGCAATGTGAGCAGCATAGATTTAACAATAAATATAACAAGAGATATGAGGC
>CAYLQB010000004.1:0-6673 GCA_964385745.1 uncultured Methanosarcinales archaeon | reverse complement strand
TACAGCAATGTGAGCAGCATAGATTTAACAATAAATATAACAAGAGATATGAGGCAAAGGCTGGATAATCTTTATGGCAAGGACAATTGGGTTCTTTACTTAAATTCAGGCAAAGTAATCACTCCAGAACTTTATTTTTATTATGATAGTTCACCATCAATGGAACCATTGACTCAGTTAGTTGAGAAGGTTATGACTGGTTTGACGGGTGATAAACACAAAGGAATTCCCTTTTCTACATTAACAAGTGCACAAGGAAAGAATAGTCCTGGTAATTCAGATATGGGATGCGGCCCCACAGGACCAGCACACGCTAAGGATAATCATGAGCATAACTGTGACTGGGATGAAAATTGGGGAGGTGCTATTGCATTCATAGCAAATAATGGCCCTCCTCCTTATGATGGATGGAATGACACAGACACTAAGGTCATATTTGTTTCAGCTGATGAGGAGAGTTGTAGTAGTGTAGGACTTGATTTTTGTGGACTGCCTTACTGGTGTGGTCATCGTCTTACTTGCTATTATTTCTGCGGAAAGTGCTGTCATAATATTCCCGGAGACACACCTGCTTACACTGATTTTGCAATTAAAAGAGCAAAAGAAAATGACATTCCAGTCATATTCATAATCCCTCAAAAGATAAACGCGAATGATAAAACAAGATGGTTAGATAGTATTAATAAACTCTGCAAAGATACAGGAGGTGCTGTTATTGATTTGAGAAATAAGGATTATGAAAGTATGTATTCAAGGATAAAGGAGATAATGTCACAATATGCAAAAAAAGAATATAAACCAATGTATTTGACTTCATCTTACTTTGGAGAGGAAAAAAAGATTCCAAACAAGGATTTTATGAGTTATGATTTTTTTTACCCCCTGCCCTGTGACCCCCAAAGGCAGGGAACCGGTGCTTTAATGGTTTCCAGAGGATAATAAACAGAACAAAGATAAATAAAAGGTAAAGTGTAAGATTAGATAAAGTAAGATTTGCAGGAGTTATCAAAAGAATGCTGTGCAACAAAGAAAGAATATATGGTCAATGCATAATAAATATTAAATACTTAATTTTAAGCGAATAATCAAGTAAGGTTAAAGGTAAAAAGAGGTGTGATAATTTGCTGAAAAGGAAGAACAAGCAACTTGTTAATTTGAGATTACACTTATTCAGGCAAGAATATACAAACAAAAAGGGCTCAATATTCTTAACTGTCTTTTTTATAGTCCTAATCCTCGGATTATTTTATCTTATAAGTTTAGAATCACAGGATAATGGAAACACTTTCAGGACAGAACAATTGCAGCGTTCTTATTTAGGCAGTTATGGGGAACTTATTAAAGAGTACTCAGCACATGCTCTAAGAGAAGGAGGAACAAGAGGCAGCTTTATAAGTGCTTTGAACTGTGCAGACGCACCGGCTTGTTATTGGTTGACATATGGGGAGCCAAGTGAAGGAACAGTAGAGAGAGCAGCAGATTCAATAAGCTCAGCTACAAGATTACAATGCAACGATTTCTTACAGAGTATTGAAGGACTTAACTTTGGCAAGATAATCATTAATTCATCTGGCAAGATTGATGAGGTCCAGGTGTGGGTTAATGATTCATTAGTTAAACCAATAAATAATGTCGCTCCTGTAGATGAATATTTTAATATAAGTGCCCATGGAAGACAAGAGGCAATTATTGAATCAGGATTAAGCGATGAACAACGCTTTGTCATCCATGCTTATACAATGACTATTTACCCATTAAGGTATTGGTATCTTTATAGAGTTATTAAAAAATGGATTGATGATGGCGTACTAACAATGACTACTTGCCAATCAGAGGAATTGGTACAAGGACAGGGAGGGAAACCAGTGTGTAAAGCACCCATAGTTGCTGATATAACAGTTGAGCAGATTGTAAAGTATTCTGTGGACAAGTTAGAGGAAAGATTCGCTAAAAAAGACCCCTTCGTAACATGCAATTATACAATACCCTGCAGTTATGCAAAAACAGTTATATTATGTTGTTGCAATAATGGATGTCCTCCCCTAAAGTGTGGTCAGGAATGCACTCCTGGTTCTGATGCTTGTAATGAATACCCAGATAATTGCTACACAGTCTACTGTCCTAATATATGTAAAATACTACCTCCTAGAATACAACATCGTACATGTAAAGGAGGCACAGCTTTTATACCTGATATAGAATGTGTCTCGGGTGATTGTGATAAGAGCAATATGAATTTCACAGGGCAGTACGAAAGATTGGGTTTGGACCTGCTTGATATAGTTCCATTAGATAAAGATGAGCATAAAACACCGCCCGGTAAACCATCAGGTAAATCACCTGTTATGCCCCACAGTGAGAAGTGTGATGAGCCAGAACCAAGTTGTAGTAAGATTAAAGTAAAATATTATCCTCCAACACCTGACCCAAGTCGTTATGGTGAAGAAAAGTGTGGTGAAGCATGTTACCTTAAAACAGGAAATTACTGTCATGGCTTTGGAGAGAATCACACTATTGAGTTTGTAACAGAGATTGTATGCACAGACAAGAAGTACCAGCAACCGGTTCTCCCAAATGATTTTAAGAATCTTAAATTCAGAATTAAAGCACATGTTTATTTGAACCACTGGGTTGAACCACCCCCTGCTCCAAAATGTAGGAAGGTTAAGTGCTGTTAAATATTAAGATAAGTATACTTATAAGCTACGATTAATTAATTTATGATTGTTTGGTGTAAGTATGGATAAGATTGATGAATTAAAGAGGAAAGTAAGGGAACGGCTCGGTGAGGCCGGTATAAGTGATGAAGGCATTATGTCAGACACTTATAGAACTTTTGTGAATGAAGAGAAGGAAGAAACTATTTTAAAAACCTTTTTTGAGAGGTACTGCGACTTTGCCGGCAGCATGTTAAGTTTTTTGAGAAAACAGAAATCAGAACAGTTGGAAGAAGAGATTGAGATTGCCGGTTTGAAGATTAGTTCTGGCTCTGTAATCGCGGCAACAATATTAACTGTTTTCTTAGGTTTCTTATCAATGCTTCCCTTTGTTGTTATAGGAAATATGGGCTACAGTTTTTTCATATTAATAACTTTTCTCTTTATAGCATATATTATTTATACCTACCCAACTTATTCTGCTGAAATAACGAGGATTAAAGCACAGCAGGAATCAGTGCTTGCTATGCTTTATATGACAATTTATATGAGAGTAAATCCTGTTCTCGAGAATGCTATTTTATTTGCCTCATCGCACTTACAGGGTCCTTTAGGAAGGGACTTGAAGCGCATAATCTGGCTTCTGAATATGGAAAAAGTTGATTCTATTGAAGAAGCGATTAATGTGTTTGTTCCTTTATGGATGAGACGCAATAAGGATTTTGTCAAGGCATTTACAACCCTGCAAAGTGTATTGCTACAATCAACAAAAGAGAACCAGGAGCGTATTCTTGATAAGGCATTATCCTCTATCTTAAATGATACCTATGAGAAAATGAAGCATTATTCTCACGACTTAAAAATGCCTGTCTTACTGATTAACACTTTTGGTCTGATGTTGCCGCTTATTGGATTAATCGCATTTCCCATGATCAGTATTTTTATGAGTGAAAGCATAAGCATGTCTTACATATTCTTTGGATATATCATAGTGTTGCCCGCCTTGATACAATTTTTAAGTCAGAGGGCTATTGCAAAGAGGCCAGGAGCTTTTTCAGCCCCTGATATCTCCTCAATCCCTGGACTGCCCCCAAAGAATTATTTTTTGCTCAAACGAAAGGATGGAACCAAAAAATTAATTCCCCTTATCCCCGTCGCTATTATTCTTGCATTAATCATTATGACACCTGGACTTTTACATATTTTCCTGAGAACCATCCCGGTTTATATGAAAGGGAAGAGTGGGGCTCCGGGTTTTATACCTGCTGGAGTTAAGGAGGAGTATAATATAATTAACGTACTTGAAGTTATGTTGATTCCTATCGGTATCGCAGTGGGTCTTTTCATACTGTTTTATGGTAGGAGCATTCAAAAAAAGAAATTCAGGGATAATATTATAGAAATTGAGGATGACTTGTCTGTCTCTTTATTCCAAATAGCCAATCAATTTACAGAGAATATTCCTGTTGAGATAGGAATCTCAAACTTTGTGAATCATTATGAGATGCTAAATCTAAAAAAGAGACAAATTTACACCTTTTTTTCTAAAGTTATTAACAAGATGAGGACAAGTGGAAAAACATTCGAGCAAAGTATCTTCGACCACCAGGAGGGGGTCATACTAAAATACCCTTCTGTATTATTAAAAGAAATAATGTGGATTATAACTGAGAGTTCCAGAAAAGGCAGTGAAGTTGTTTATAATATACTCATGAAAGTTTCTGTTTACCTTGACAATGTCAAAAAGATTAAGGATTTAATTTATGACTTATTACATGACACAGTTACATCAATAGATTTCCAAGCGAAATTTATGGCTCCAATGATTTCAGCTATGGTCTCCTCATTAACCTTAGTTATGGTAGAATCATTGTATAAGTTATTTCAAAGGATTAATGCGATGATGCAATCATTGACAAGCGTAATGATAAGTTCAAGTTCCAGTAATTTTTTTATTAACATAATTAATTTTGCGAAGATAACTCCCCCAACTTTATTCCAAACTTTAGTGGGTATTTACTTAATAGAGGCCATTGTTTTATTCTCAAAGCTTTCAAATGGTATTGAATATGGCTTCGATGAAATCGAGTCAGACGTCTCAACTGCAAGAAACATAATGACAGCAATGATTATATATGTCTTCTTAAGTGTGATTATGATTGTAATGTTCAAAAAGATATTAATGCCTCAAATATTCGCAGAGGGAGCTATGTCCGGGTGATAAAATGGAATATCTCTTTAAGTTTATGATGCTGATTGTCGTTATTCCGATAATATTTTTGCTATTTGTTTTTGCTGCAAGACACATGCCAAATCCTACTTTAGAGTATCAACAGGAGTTTAATGGTGGAAAAGTAGACGCTCTACATCAGATAGAGGACCTATGTGATTCCTGCTTATCAAGAAATAACTTCAACAGGGATTGCTTTCTTCTTAAACTAAATATCAAGGATAAGGAGAACATATCACAAAAAGATTTTTCTGGATATAAAAAATACAAGATTAACATAAACAATTCATTAGATGCATCAGGTAACATACTCGAAGATTACTCTGAAATAAAAATTTCTTCTTTTAATAATACATGCAGATTAAGGGTATTAAAGCAGGGCAAAAATTAAATGAATTCAAACAGAGGAAAAGAGAGAGAAAATTATAAAATGAAACATATAAAATCAAAACAAGACAACAGAGAATATTATATCCCTAAGTTAGTTAAACCAAAACAAAAGAGAGGAGCAATCTCACTAGAGGTTATATTCATTATCATTATCACTCTTACAAGCATAGCCCTCCTATTGGCTTTGTTCTCTAAAAACTTAAGCGGTTTCTCAAGAGCAGTTTACTGCAAAACTGTCTTCTATGTTCATTCAAGTGACTTCATACCTGTGGAATACAGGCAGGACCCTCAATACTGCAAGTACTCATTGTTCATGAACATGAAGGTTATATCTCCACAAACAGAATACATAAGTGCGTTCTTACCTGATAAAAAGCGGGAAATAATAAATAACTTCACAGAAAAAAATCTATCATTCACATTCGATATACCTGCCTACAAAATAGAAGACCTGAACTTTAAGATTAAACAGGACAAGATAAGGAATCTCGATTTAAAGTTTTGTAACAAGAGCCACAAAATAAGAATAAAAGATAAACTATCATACATAAAATTAGACAGAAGAGAGTTTAGCAAATGTAACAAAACACTAAATAATTTTGTCCTAAATATCTCTGGTTCAAGTGAATATGCAAAATTAAGCAACTTAAGGATTACATATTCCAAATGCTATCCAAATGAGGAAATTTTATCTCACATACTGGCCTGCTGGGAGAGAGTAAATTACGGAAACTATGCAAAGAATAAGATATGCGAACAGTTCATACTATCAAAGGACTGTCAGGAAGTTAGTACATCAGAAGAAGACATTACAAAATTATTAGTAAAGAATGATGTATGCAACATATTAGGCAATAATGACACCCTGAATTGTGGAGAAGAGAATAATCTCGATTACAGACCTAAAAAGATTGAACACAACCAGAATTATATTATTGAATTTGACAGTAAAAATAAGAGGATAGTAGTGAGTTAAATGAAAAAAGGATACAGTCCAATAATGTTAATATTCGGGTTAATAATAACTATAACAGCTATAGCTCTCTCTTTCCTGCTGTTAGGTTCGATGCCAAATCCGAATAAGGCATACTGTAACTTGATAATACCACTCAGACATTTTCATGTTAAGATACCTGAATCATGTAATTATATAAAAATGGAAGTAAATCCAATACAAAAAAGAGATGCCTCTCTACACAGATTTGTTTCAGGGCAAGAAGCTCTCATGGAATTTAGCAACAGGGCAACAAAATATCTTTATTTTGAAATTCCGCCTAATGCTGAAATATTAAATGCAAGTTTTGATGTAGAGAATCGCAACAGAGTTATCAATAAATTCAGTAATATTCCTGGAACTAACCATAAATTCACAGAAGAACAATTATTAATAAACAAT
>CAYLQB010000003.1:0-27738 GCA_964385745.1 uncultured Methanosarcinales archaeon | reverse complement strand
AATATTACTATTTTGTATATTGGTATATTATTTATCTTTATTGAATGAGTTGAAAAAATTCGACAATTCTCCTATATAGTTGGTTGTTATGACCAGTTTCCAGTCAATCGGCATGATATTCTTATAAACTTCATACAAGTATCGCTTGTCCAAAAACACTAATGCTCCTGTATCATTTTCGCTCCTTATACACCTTCCTGCACTCTGGATTGCTTTGTTCATTGAAGGTATTACATAACCATAGTCAAACCCCTTTCCGAATCTTTCATCATACTGTGATATGAGTTTTAAGACCTTTACTCCTGGCGGTTTTAACGGCAGGCCTATAATAACGACGCATTTTAGTTTATCTGGCAAATCAATACCCTCTGAGAACGATGCTCCGACAACTCCTGCAAGTATGCTGTTTTCTTCATTTAGAAAGTCCTTTATTAATTTGTTTTTTTCATCCTTACTCTGCGTTTTTTCCTCTATGAATATTTTTCTCTTGCATATTTTTTTAAGGAAATTTAGAACTGATTTCATTATTGCATAACTCGGAAAGAATAGAGCAGTTCTTCCAGGCACATTGTTTATTATGTTGTAAAGGTGAATTGTTATCTTCTTGTATTCAGCTGTATTCCTGAACTCGTATTTAGTTGTTGTTTCCGGTATGATTAAAGTTAGCCGGTTCTTTTTTGGAAAGGGATTCTCATAGGACTTAAGAACCGTCTCTCCTTCATCAAAACCAAGAATATCAGAGTACATCTTAAGAGGGCTTAAAGTTGCACTCATCAAAACCAGGGAAATGGAATTATCAATAACTTCCTTACTCAACAAGCTTGGGTCAGTGCAAAAGTATTCAATGTCTAATCTTTCTTCTTTGTCATATGATTTGCTTACACTCCTATTCAATGAAAGAATTGTTATGAATTCTTCTTTCTCATATGTTCTATTTATTAAGTCAAGAAAGTCGCCCAGTCGTCCTATAAAGCTTTTTCTCTGTTTTAATCTTATCTCATCACCGAACGACATAAGTTCTTCTACGAGTTTATCAACATCAAATTTTCGCTCCTCTATAAAATCTATAATCTCTGAATTGTCAATAAGGAGTTCGTTCAATCTTCTTCTGTTGCTGTTATCTGATTTAAATTCCTCTGCTTTCATAGTGAAAAAGTCCTTAAAAAGAGATAATTCTTCGTCTATGTCAAGTTTAAACCTTTTTGCTTCTTTGAACGCGTGTTCAACAGTGAATTCATTTATTGACTGTGAGAGCATACTCCTAAGCCGCTCAGCCAGGTTATGGGCTTCATCAACTATAATAATTGAATTCTCAAGTTCCGCACTTACCTTTCTCAAGAATACTTCTCTTATGCCTGGATTGAATATATGATTGTAATCGGCTATTATTACATCGGCTTCTTTTGCAACACCGCAGGCAATCTCATAAGGGCATAATATTTTATCTTTAGAAACCTTTCTTATGAAGGAAGTGTCTGACGGTTTTTGTTTGAGGAACTCTATCACTGAATAAGCTGGTTTTGAGAATTTCTTTTCATCACTCTTCTTGTCGAAAGTGTTGTTGTAAAAATCACATTTGTTATTTTCCCTCAATGATCTACAATATTCATTAAAATCAGATGAGTAGAAAGAAGCAGCATCGTCAAAACCGCACAAAAATCTTTTGCCAACTATATTAGCAACAACAAGGTGCTTATTGTGAAGCTCATTTATTTTCTTCACAGTTTCTATTACAATCTTATGCTGAGTATGCCTTGATGTTAAGAAAAATATTTTTATTCTTTCGCTTTTGCTTCTCTCTTTGTTTTTTAAATCAGCAATTTTAAGGAGGGGTGCAAGCACACCTGCTGTTTTTCCAATTCCTGTAGGAGCATTGATAAGTATACTCTTCCTGTTGTCAACCGCAGTATAAACATCTTTGATTAATTTATCTTGAAATTTTCGTATTACCCTGTGCGGAAAGAATTCCGATACCTGATTGATTATATCCCCACTGTCTGTTGATTCTTCTCTGTCTTTAATATGATTATCGCTATTCCTGTTGTCCATTTCTTTGTTCATTAAGTTAAGTTTTGCTCCCTAGTTTAAAAAGCTATTCTTGAAAATTGTCTTGTGTAGAATTGGTGTCTTTATTTTGTTTTCTTCTTTTGATTTAATCCCTTAACAAACCTTGAAATTCCTTTTTTCATCGTTTTTCCAGCTGTTTTTGTCATGTTAACAGTTCGTCCTAAAATGTTGAAATTCCAAAGTACAGCGTCAATATCTTTTATTTTATTGCCGTATTTCTCAAAGAAGGTCAATGTCTCTAAGCTGTGATGCATCGGCTCTGCAGGTTTTTCAGCAGGATAACCGATTGGAAGGACTGCCTCAACATTAACATGTTTTGGAATAGAAAGTATTCTCTTTATCGCCTCCTCCTCAAACGCGCCAACCCAACAGGTTCCAAGGCCGAGGGTATGAGTTATTAAGAGCATGTTTTCTATTGAAGCAGCACAATTCTGTATCGCATATAGTTGTTCTCCTCTCTCCCCATAAATTCTTTTTATACTGCTCTGTTCTGAGACAACAACTATGAAAACAGGAGCTTCCTCCATCCAGAACTGTTCCAGACATGCCTCTGCAACCCTGGCTCTTACTGATTCGTCTGTTACAATTACAAAACGCCAGTTTTGTATATTGCCTGATGAAGGAGCCAAACTTCCTGCTTCTATAATTTTAACAACCTTCTCCCATTCAACAGGCAGTTCAGAAAAGTGTCTTATGCTTCTCCTGCTCCTGATTGCATCAAAGACATCCATAAGACCGAATAAAAGTTTATTATTAATAAATTTAACGATTTATCAAAAATTAAATCTTATTTTTTACCTGGAAACTTTGCTTATTTTTATAATTCTCTCATACACTTCTACTATGTTCCTGGCTTTGTAATCAATATAAGGATAAGAACAATTTCGTTTCTCTTTTGAATAGGGTCCTTTTCTAAGCCAGATTGTTTTCATCCCAGCCCTCTTTGCTCCGATGAGGTCTGTCTCTGGATGGTCACCTATCATTATACACTCTTCTGGTTTAACATTTAGTTTTCTTGCTGTTGTGAGGAAGCATTTTTTATTGGGTTTGTTCATTCCAATCTGGTCTGTTGTGATTATTGTGTTGAAATATTTTTGCAGCCCAAGTTTCTTTATTCTCATAAGCTTGAACCTTCTCTTTCCGTCAGAATCAGTTAGTATTGCGAGCTTGAATCTCCGCTTAAGCGAGGACAACACTTGTTTTGTGTGTTTGTATAGAGAAACCTTTTCAGCGATTTCTCTCCAAAAGATATTCTCAAGCTGATTTATCCTTGAATCACCTACCTTAATATTTAACATGGAGAGTGCTCTTCTCATCCAAAGCCCCCGAGAGTAATAAACCGGTTTTTTCTCTTTCTTCAAAAATCTTTTCTTGTTGATGTAGAACTCTTTCAGGAATTTGTTTTTGTTGATGTCAAATTCTTTTTCAATCAGATTCCCAATTTTTTGTTCTGCTGTCTGCTCTGCTAGTGTAAACTTTTCAAGAGTGTAGTCAAAATCAAATATAACTGCTTTTATCATCATAGCATCCTATGATTTAACTTAAAAACTCATCTATAGGTTTCTTCTTCGTCTTCTTTTCCGGATTTTCTGTTTTCTTTGCTTCTTTCTCAAGGTCAACACCTAAATCCTTCAATGCCTTTAAGTGAAGTTGCATAAGCTGTTCAATTACTCCTAACAATCTTATAAATTCCTGTCTTTCTTTTGCCAGGGTTGTTAAAGCTCCCTTGTGGAATCCAATTTGTTCTTTTTTGTCGTTCTTATTTTTGTTTTCATCTTTTGCCATTTTAATCCTCCAATATTAAACTATATTTGTGTATTTGTTTATTAATGCTCTAAGATAACTCCTGCTTTGTTGTTTAACATATGTATCTTTTTACTTGAGTAACCCATTTCAATAGCCAGGTTTTTTATGGCCGCTCTCATATCCTCACTTCCATGTGAGGGTATGATATGTTTTGGTTTAAGCATGTTGATTAATTCTCTGTGGTCTTCCTTACATGCGTGTCCTGAAACGTGAATATCTTTGAAGATTCTAACTTTTGACTTCAATAACTTTTCCTCAAGGATTTCTCTGTTTCTTATATTTGTCTCTGTTGGTATAACTTTGCATGAGAATATAATCGGGTCTTCTTCATAAAACTTAAACTTGAATTTGTTGTTTGCTATTTTCCACAGTATAGAGTTTTTTTCTCCTTGATGACCTGTAACAACAAGCACATAATTTCCTCTGTCAGAGTCCTTAAGCTTGTTCAGGAATTTCTTTACTTTATCGCTGTAATTAATGATTTTCACGCTCTTAGAAAAATTAGTTATTTTAATAGCATCACCTGCTCCGGCATACTTGTGCAAGCTCCTGCCTAAAAAGACAATTTTTCTGTTTAGAATCTTAGCAAAGTGGACGATTGATTTTAATCTTGCCAGGTGTGATGAGAATGTTGTGACTGTTATGAGTTTCCCTTTATAATTGAGGCCGAGCATAATATCTCTCAACATGTCACGGGCGACGCTTTCAGAGGGTGTTTTTCTGTTCTCTCTTGCCCTTGTAGAGTCAACGATTAATGCCAAAACTCCCTCTTTTCCTATCTCTGTAAGCCTCTTTATGTTTGTCTTTTTTCCAAGAACAGGATACCTGTCAAGTTTATAGTCATTGGCGTACACTACAACACCCTTATGTGTATGGACTGCAATCATCGCTGTTTGCGGAGTTGAGTGAGTAACATGGACTAATTCAACATCTAAATTTCCAATCTTTACGCTCGAATTTGAGTTTACACTCTTTAATTCATTTTTGACCTTAAAATTATTATCCTTTATAATTCCCTTTAAGACCTGTATGGTATAAGGTGTTCCTATGACCGGGCACTTGTATTTGCTTGCTAAAAAGGGGACTGCTCCAATATGGTCTAAGTGTGCATGCGTTAGTATGATTGCTTTGACTTTGTCTTTCCAGTCATTGATGACTGAGTCGTCAGGAATCGCGTGTGCTCTTATAAGGCCTTTAGCATTAAAGTTTGATATGTCCTCATCTCCAACATATCTTATATAGGTCTCCAGTTCAAGACCCATATCGAAGATAATCACATCATCATCCACGCGTAGAGCAGTCATGTTTCTACCTACTTCTTCATAACCTGATATTGTTCTTATTTCTATCATGCTTATCACTCATTTTAATGTTAGAACCTTATGATACAACCTGTTTTAAAAATGTTTTTATAACTTTACCATTTTGCTGTCTCTTCCATTCGCAAAGTTTTTAAACAATAAATTAAAACTATCTTTTAGATAGTGTTGCTCAACAAACAGGTTTTATATATGCGGGGGTAGCAAAGTCTGGTCAAATGCGCTAGACTCAAGAAATTGAGTGATGAGCTTTCGCGATGATATGCGTTTGGCTTCCCATTATGAGGAATCTAGTCCCTTAGTGGGTTCCTGGGTTCGAACAGATATTGCAAGTGTAATATCTAGAAAGTCCCAGCCCCCGCATATTTTATTTTTGTATTATTCTTGTGTTCATAAAATAATCTGGTGGGATGATGAATAAAAAGAAAGAATTTGGGGTTTGGTTCGTGTTCCTTTTGTTACTGTTTGCATTGTTTGAATTCTTTGCATTTCTAAAACAAAGCAAGTTTAGTTCAGTGGGATTTGCAGTTATTAACTTAGATAACGCTGCAATCTCCGCTTTCCCATCAACTCTTGTCCTAACTCTTTTGTTTTTATCTCTTTTTGTTCTTATAATAGAGCTTGTTAAGTCAATAACTGAATAAAGTTATGGAGAAAAATTATATCTTCTTAATTTTCTTTTCTATATCTATAAGTTCTTTCTCGAGCGCTTTCAATTCCGAGTCATCTGTTTTTTCTGGAATCTCACCTGTCTTTAAGTTCTTAGCCCTGCCTTGGGAGGTTAGAGGTACTGCCCCAACTTTTGGGAGTTGCTTCTTTATATTATCAATTAGAAGCCGCATTTCTTTGGTTAATCCTTTGCTGTTATTCAACGCCTCCAATCTCTCATTTCTTATCTCTTTAATCTGCTCATAATCAAATAGAAGAGTGAGCATATCCTTTGACGCTTCTAAAATTTCCCTCTTAATCTTTTTTGGTTCTTTTATTTTAATGAAGTAATCTTCCATTATAGCATCCTCTTATTCTGGTTCTAATCTTTCATCTACAAAATCAATCTTCTTTTCTACCTCTTTTATTCTTGATTCCCAGTCCGAGATCATTTCATCCTCTCTCTCTTTTAATTCTTTTACATTATCCATTAACAGCTTTAAGTCGTTAAACTTCTTTCTTAAGAGTTCGAACAAGTCAAGTAAGTCCTTATAATTTTTGATTTTTATGTAAACCTTATTCTCCTCCATTTTCCCCTCCTTCAGATAATAATTTATCAATTAACACGAGCTTTCTTTCAATATCCTCAAATTTATCTTTTAATTCCTTTAATTTGTTGTCCTGCTTCCCTATTTCTTCCTTTAATTCATCAATTGTGATTTCTGAGTTGGATAATGACCTTTTCAGATTGTTGAATTCCTTAATCGATTGTTTGTAATCATTGAGGCTGATGAAGTGTTCCTTTTTTTCTTCAATATCTTCTTTGCTATATTCTTCTTCATTACTAAGCAGTTCGTTAATTTTATCAGGTTTCAAACTAGAAACATCTGCTTCTTTGTGGAGAGCATTTTTATTTTCTGTTCCTTCCATCTTATTGGGCGTTCCTTCGTACATATTGGGCTCTTCTGTCTCCGCCTCTTTCTTGAATTTGTCAAATAATTTTGATTTTTCCTCTATTTTTTTGTAGTCGATAACCTTCGCTTCTGGTGTGTTGTAGAAAAAACCCGGCTCTTTCGTCGCTTCTGGTTTTACTTCTTCATTCCCAGATGGTATTACACGATTAATCTGATTGGGTTGAGGATTCGGTTGCGGGTTTGGTGGAGGGATGATTGGTTGATTGAGGAAGTCCTGATTATTAGTTATTGGAGTTCTATTCATCATTGGTGTTGGCGTAACTGTTGGGGATTCATTCTGAAAAGAAGGTATTTTTTGGATTTGTGGACCTGCACTGTTTAATTGATTTGCTTTATAACCTGTCTTCTTATTAATATCTTGATTTTTATTCGTCTGAGTGTATTGATTCTGTTCTTTCTTCTTTCTTCTGAAAAACAACATTACCACCCTCTAAGTTTATGCTATGTTCTCCTAACAAACTCCTTTTATTAAAGGTTTTGCTATTACATTAAAATAATAACAGTTAAAAAGAGTGCTTTTTTGATCTATGTTTTTTTAATAAAGTTTTTATACAAGATATGTTTAATACTTGTTATGAAAGTCAGAGAGCCCATTGCGGCAGGAACATTCTACGAAGCAGACCCCAAGTTGTTGGAGAAAGAGATTCAGGATTGTTTTAAGCTTGAGAGAGGACCAGGAGCATTACCCATTAACAAGAGAAAAGGTTTCATTTATGGGGCGATAGTTCCTCACGCAGGTTATTCTTATTCTGGTTATTGTGCTGCTTGGGCGTATAAAGAACTCGGGGAGGCAGAGCCAGCTGATACTTACATCATTTTAGGACCTAACCATGCAGGTATGGGTGGCTCTTCATTGACAACCCAGAATTTCTCAACACCTTTAGGTCTTGTAAGGACAGATAAAAAATTAGCTGAGTATCTTGTTAAGAAGGGAAGTATTGTTGATTCTGAGTTGCCTCATTTAGAGGAGCATAGTGTTGAGGTTCAGCTTCCTTTCCTGCAATTCATCAACCGCGAATTTGATTCATGGAAAATACTTCCTGTTGTTCTCAGTGATGACATTGACTACAAACAACTTGCTCTTGATATTAAAGAGGCGATAGTTGATTTGAAGAGAAAGGTAACTGTGATTGCGAGCAGTGATTTTACGCACTACGGACATGCTTATGGATATATCCCCTTTAGTTCTGATGTTCCCAATCAGATAAGAAAGTTGGATAAGGGTGCAATAGAGCTTATCAAGAATTTAAATGATGAGGGATTTTTAAAGTATGTTTATGACACAGGAGCAACAATCTGCGGTGCTCTTCCAATAGCGGTCTTGTTGAGGTTAATGGCTCACAGGAAGGCAGAGTTATTGCAGTATTATACCTCTGCTGATTTACTTGGTAATTATAAAAACAGTGTTAGTTATGTTTCTATGGTTTTTAAGTAGGAGGCAGGCAAATAAAGGGATAGTAACTATGAACCTGAATTTCTTTCCTATAAAATAGTAAAATTTATTAAATGGCTTACAATTCTTCAGTTGGGCTAAAATGGTAAATGAGAATAAAGGACCTGTAAAAATAATAATATCTGGAGGAGATTTTCCCCTTAGTTTGAAGAAGCTCCTTCCATCTAACATTGTTGTTGATAAAGTCGATTTAGGTATAACTCTCACAGGGAAGTATGATGAAGACACTATTGTTTCATACAAAGAGACCGAGCTTGAGAGAATACTAAGTAATAACACAGAAGCTCAGGAATTAATAAGAGATCTGGATTTAAAGGAAGAAATCAAGAACATTGAAGATTTTAATGAGTTTAAGCCAAGAGAGAAATTTTATAAGATAATGGAACTACTTGGACCTGGAAGTGTAAAGACATCTGCTCCAAGTTTGGGTGATTTTCTTAAATCTCTTGAAGATGCAGATAAATATGATAAGATTCTTATTGTTCCTATTTCAAAGGAACTCAGCGGCACTTATAATAATGCAAGTTTGGCGGTTGAAGAGTTGAAGCAGAATCATGAAAATGGTTCTTCTTTTAAAGAGAAGATTTCATTGGTTGATCCTGGATTTGCGACATATCTCCTTGGTATTTATGCATATAATCTTGTGGTAAATAAGTTTGAGAGTTCAATGACAGAGTTTCGTTCTCCTAATAAGTCCGAACAGAAATCCCGGCATGAGAATCTTTATTTCGGTGCTTTAATCTACGATGCCAAATACATTGAGAAAGGTGGGAGGGCAGCCCATATTCTTATCAGGTATGCGAGCAATGTTCTGGATTTTTTAGATCTTAAACTTTGGATTGCACTTCAAGATGGAAAGGTAAATCTTGTTAAAAAGTTTGGAAATGAAAAAAGTTTCAATAAGAAACTTTTAGAGAAAGTTGAGCAGTTCAGGCAGGATAATACTTATAAAACCGGTGTTTTTTTGGCTTATACTGGCAGGGATATGAAAAATGAATTCTCAAAACTTGAGAATATTTTGAAAGGGATGAATATACCTTATGAGTTAAGAGTCCTTGATTTAACGGTCGGTACTCATCTCGGGCCGAGAGCTATTGTAGCAGGAGTTTACAAGTTTTGATTCTGGCCTTTGATACTGCAGCGGCCTGAATAAATTAGAATAATATTTAAAATAAAATGTCTTCTCATGTAAAATGAAGATAAAACGATTGAACAATAAGGAGTTGAGATTACTATCCCAAAAAACTTCTAATTGGAATCTTAAATTTGAGAAAGGTGATGAAGTTTATTCTGCTAATGTTGATGATAAAAAAGTTCTTGTTATGGATAAGCAGGTTATCTTTTTCTATTATAATAACAAACTCATCCCGGGTCTGCGTTTGTTGCTTGCTAATCCACAGATTAATTCACTTATGAAGAAGGTTGTCGTTGATATGGGTGCTGTTAAATTTGTTGTTAATGGCGCAGATATTATGCGACCGGGCATTGTTGAGTTAGATTCCTTCTTAGTTAATGATATCCTCCTAATCATTGATGTTGATAAGAAAAGACCTCTCGCTGTTGGTTTGGCATTGTTTAACAGCGATGAAATGAGGGAAAAAACCAAAGGCAAGGTTATAAAGAACATTCATTTTATTGGTGATAAACTTTGGGATTTTAGATTAAGTTAGACCTTACATTAAGAAAGATTTTAACCTTCTTTCTTTCGGGACATAGTTCTTAATTTCATATTCGATAGGTTTATCCTTTTCTTCTTCGTATTTACCTTTTCCCTTTTTGTTATTTCTCTTTTCTTTTCCTTCTTCTCTATTGCTCTGGTTCTTTACTTGCTTTAACAGTCCACACCCAAAAAAATCATCTTTAAATTTTAAAATTACAAAGCCGGTTGTACATCTGTTCATCTGCCCCTCTCCTATTTTAATGTCTTCACCAAGCAGCCACCTCTTAACCTGTTCTTCATTTAATGTGAGTATGTTCTTCTTCGCTGTTTTCCCGACAATCTGTGATCCTTCAATACTTAATCTTATCTTATTTGTGCTGTTCATCTTGCTTTCCAATGTTGCAAAGTAAAGACCAAACCTCTCGATTCTTAAATTTTTAAAATTCAATTCTTCAAGTTCTCTGTTGATTAAGAACAGCTTGTTGTTTACCTTTATTATTGCCTTCTCAGTTTTAAATTTTGAATCAAACCTTTCATTAATAAGAGCAGTTATCTTCTTTTTTTCCTTTGAATTAAGAATTTCAAATCTCGTCATTTAAATTCCCCAAACAGGATTATTTTTTCTCATAATAGAAGCAATTTCTCTCATAACTTCCAGCTCATCCCTATTAAGGTATTTCTTTAACCTCTTAAGTTCTATAAAATCAGTTTCGGGTATTGCAGAGTAAAGTATGTCATTCCCCTTTATCTGCCTGCCAACAGTTACTCTTTCAAGAGCGACTGCAACTTGTTTTTTTGTGGCTTTATCCAAACTCTTTTTTTCATTTTGAATACTCTTAACTGTTGTTATTGTTTTTCCGTCTCTGTTCATAAGCGGAGTGTTTGTGTATAATGTTCCGGCTTCAACATCTACACCAACAACAGCAGGATTCGATTGTCTGAAAACGTACTCAGGCATTATCCTTATCCTGCATGGCTTCATAAGTTTTGATAATTTTACTTCTAATTCTTTCCTTTCGAATTCTTTCTTGAACTTCTTATACTTATCTATAATTCTGTAAATAACATCACTCGTTATAATTCTGATATCTTCCTTACTTGATTTTAAGTATTCCTCTGCTTCCCTGGATACTTTTGTATTGAATCCAAGTATAACCCTGAGTTCTCCCTTGTTTGAGACCGCTTCCATAATATCCTTCTTACTTATTGCTCCGAGAGATGCTTTTCTTATTGGAATGCCCTCTTCTTTAAGTAGAAAATTTACTCCCTCCAAACTTCCAAGAGAATCTGCCTTCACAATAACTCCCTGCTCTTCTGTTTCTATAATAACTTCCTCAACTTCACTTTGGACTTCCTCTTTTACTTTATTGATGTCTTCCTTTTTGTCGACTGCTCTTATAGGCATTCCTGCAAAGACGCCATTAAGATTAGAGCACAGTATTTTTACGCCTGTCGCAGCATAGACAGAGTTTACTTTTCTGAATTTTGCTTTTTTATCTCTCATCTCAGTAAGTGGTGTTGGTTCAAGTAAAGCTCTTACTTTTGTAACAATCGGCTCTGTTAAACCACCTATAACGAGAGTATCATTCTTTTTCAGGATACCATCATAAATTATGACATCCACTGTTTTTCCAATTCCCTCTTCTTCCTTGACTTCAAGTATAGTTCCTCTTGCAGCCCCCTCTACTTTTATCTTCAAGGTTTCTGCAAGGTATTTTTGGGTTAATCCTGTGAGTGTCATGATTAGTTCAGGAATACCCTCTCCTGTTTTTGCGGATACAGGTATTATAGCAACCTGCTTTGTATAATCAGATACCCTGTCGAATCTCTCTGCTTCAAACTCTTCTTTATAAAGGGAGGATACAAGCTCATATATCTTTTTGTCAAGCTCCTGTTTTACATTACCACTCTGCGATTCAATATCTGTTAGTATTGATTGTTCAGGGTGTGGTGCCCAGCCGTTAATTAAATCAATCTTATTGGCTGCAACAATAAAGGGTGTTCTGTATCTTCTCAGAATATCAATTGATTCCTTTGTTTGTGGTTTGAATCCCTCATTTACATCAACGACTAATATAGCAATATCAGCCAGGTTTCCCCCTCTCTTTCTTAAACTCCTGAAAGCTGCGTGTCCGGGTGTGTCTATAAACAGCAAACCAGGGATTTTAAAATGCATATTTACTTTTTTCATTAGTGGTCCGCAGACCCTGTTTATTGTTTCTAATGGTATTATGGATGCACCTATCGCCTGTGTTATCTTTCCTGCCTCTGTCTCAACAATAGCACTCCCTCTTATTTTGTCAAGTATAGATGATTTTCCATGGTCAACATGTCCAACAACGACGCAGATAGGACTTCGTATGTTTTCTTTTGCGTTGTTTTTTCCACCTTTTGAATCAGGATTTTTTTCTTTCGGCATATTGGGAGAGAGTAAGATGAGTTTTAAATATTTAACTATATATGAAATTTAAAATAATAATAGAAACAGAAGGTGTAAAGTTTTTAAACTGGATGTGGTTTAAGTTTTGTATGAGTGTGAATTATACAAAAGAACTTCAATTGTTTAAAGAGGGCTCAGTATCCTTTTATGCCTCAAAAAATAATTTAAAAACTAAGAGATCTGTCTTTTATAATCCTATGATGAGAATTAACAGAGATTTTACAGTTCTTTTATTGAAGTCCTTATTCTTTGCTAATCCCAAGCGCAAGTTTAGAATTCTCGATTTGATGGCTGCTTCAGGAGTAAGGGCATTGAGAATATGGAAAGAGGTCGGATTAGATTCTATTGATGAGTTGATTGTTAATGACATTTCAAGAACTTGTTATAATACTATAAGAAAAAATTTTGAAATTAATGGTTTTGGTTCTGATGGAACAGGAAATGCTAAAATATTTTTTGAGAATGAGAATGCTCTTAAACTCCTGTTAAAGGAAGGTGTTTTCGATTTTGTTCAAGTTGACCCTTTTGAGGATGTTAATAAATATCTTCAACTTGCGATATCCAAAATAAGGAACAGGGGTGTTCTTGCTTTGACCAGCATAGATACTGCTTCCCTCTCCGGTGTCTATCCAAAGACCTGTTTGAGGAGATATGATTCTATACCGCAAAAGTTTGATTTTAAGCACGAATTTGGATTAAGGATTTTAATAAGGAATATTCAACTTATTGGTGCAAAGCAGGGTAAAAAATTGATTCCTCTACTCTGTTATCAATATAAACATCATTTCGGAATTTTTATGAGGGTTGTTTATGGAAGAAAAAGGGCAGACAGTGTTTTCAATAATCATAAGTATCTGCTTTACTGTAAAAAATGCCTGCATAGAAGAGTAAGTGATACTATCTTTAATAAAGAGACCTGCGAATTGTGTGGTTCAAAACTTTATTCTGCTGGAAAGTTTTATACCGGAAGTTTATGGGATAAAAAACTTGTTACAAGTATGTTTGACTTAATTTCGACGGGTGATAATATACATAATTTAAATAAGAAGAAAAACAAGGCAGGAAATATTGGTAAGAACACCACACTCAAAATAACTGAAGAGAGTAAAAAGTACTTAGATTTAATTAAAAGAGAAGCAGGGACTGATGTTCCTTTTACATTCAACACTCACTTGATATCAAAGTTTTATAAAATTAAACCAAAAAGTATTGATAAGGTGATAAGTAATCTTAGAGAGAGAGGTTTCAATGCTGAAAAAACACATTTTAATCCTCTGAGTATAAGAACAAATGCACAGATTCAAGATATCATGATAGCCATGCGTTCTTAATGCATTATTATGGATAAACCGCAATGCTTTTAAATAAATCAAGGAGCCCCTTGTTTGGTGATACTTATGGAATGTACTTCATGTAGAAAAGATGTTACTAACGAGAAGGGTGTTGTAAGGTTTTTATGCCCAAACTGCGGGAAGTATGAGATAATCAGATGCCCTGAATGTAGAGAGGCAGGCATAAAATATAAATGTCCTGTATGTGGATTTGAAGGTCCGAATTAAAACAAGTGGAGGATATTAAAATGGCTAATGTTGTTGTTACTCTAAAAATAATGCCTCAAGATCCAAGTGTTAATCTGGATTTAATAAAAAAACAGGCAACTGAGAAGATTTCAGTGAATAAGGGAGAAGTCGGCAAGGTAGAAGTTGTACCTATAGCATTTGGACTCAATGCTCTTATGGTTTACTTTATTCAGGATGAAGCTGCCGGCGGAACTACAAAACTTGAAGAGCAGATTTCCAGTATCCCAGGAGTTAATTCTGTTGAAGTTACTGATGTTAGAAGAACGATAGGATAATTTTTTATTTCAGTTTTCCTTAATTTGGCTTGTTTATTAAGTTTAATTCCCATTTAATTTTTGTTTGTCTTCTTCAATATTCATTTTGATTATTCATTTTGATTACTGTATGGATTTTTAATCTTTATTTTCTTATTCTTTAGGAATAACAAAAATATATAAATCAAGTTGTTGGATTATATTCTTAATTAAGATTTAATCAGATATACTGCTTTGTTTTATTTTAATTTGTTTCATATAAAAAGGGGTGTGGATAATGGATGATTTAGAACTTCCTCCTATTCCAGAAGTTATCGAGGAGAAGAGAAGAGGAGGATTGTTTGGCAGGTTGTTTAAGCGAAGAGCGAAGAAGGATAACCAGTACAGCAAGGAAGAAGAGAGAATACTGCCCTCTAATCCTGAAATACCGCCTGAAAAATATTTTGTTATGGTAAGCGGTGATAAGATTAAAAATCTCGATGAGTTAAAAGCATTTCTTGAGTTTATGGATGATGAAACATTCAATTATCATGTTAATTCCCAAAAGAATGATTTTGCGAAATGGGTTGATAATGTCCTCAATAGAAAAGACCTGGCTGATAAGCTAAGAGGGGCAAAAACAAGGGAAGAAATGTTGAATGTTTTAGAGGAGTTCACAGGTGGAAAGGAGAATAATGAAGGCATGGCTTCTGGAGCTGTTAAAAAGGAAACAACTGTTCCTTTGTTTGAACCTTTAAGTTCTGAAGATACTGGAAAAAATAGACCATCTGAGTCAAAGAAACTGGAAGGGCTAAACAAGCCTTCTGGACAAAATCTGGAAAAGGAAGAAGCAGTTGATTTAAATAAGATTATGAAACCCACAGAAGTTAAGAAGCAACAGGAATTAGAACAAAATCCTCAAAGTTTGTTGCCTCCTGAAATATCACCTTCTAATATGTTGCTGGAGAATCCAAAAGTAAAGAAGGAAAGCAAAGAAGTCAAGGGTAAAGAAGTCATCAATGAAATTAACAATAATCAACCGCTCAGGTTGATAAAACCCCATCAACTTATAAAAAAGAAAAGACCGGAACTTAATAATAGAGAAGCGATAAGGAAACTGAGGAGTTATGAGAAACAGATAAAAGTCAAGGAAAAAACTTATTCTAATCTATTAAATCAGAAGGATTCTATAATTGAGCAGCATAAAAACAAAATTAACAGTTTAGAATCTGAAAAGAAAAAACTTGAGCAGGAATTGGAGGAAACAAAAAAGAAACTTACCAGTTTAATATCTTCTTTTGAAAGGGAGAAGAATGGTTTTCTGGCAAAGCAGAAGTTAGTGGATAAGGATTTAAATGAAATAGAGGAGAAGAAAGAACTCCTTAAGAGAAAGGAGGAGCTTATTCTTAAGAGAGTCCAGGAGTTGAACAATGCCAAAGAAACATTGGACAATAAAGAAGTTGAGCTGGCTTCCAGATTAAAAGTATTAGACCAGGAGAGAGAAATGTTGAGCAAGAAGGAAGATGAGGTTATGGAGAAACTTAATGAACTTGATAAACGGGGCAAAGAACTCAACGAAAGAAACAAAGAACTCGATAAGAAACTCGAAGCAATAGATAAGGGGTTGAGTAAATTAGAGATTAAAAAACAAAGTTTAAGTGCAGAGGCAGAGAAGTTAAAAGGACTACGGGATGAACTTTACGAGAAAAAAAGGATGCTGAATAAGAGAGAAAAAGATGTGAATAGGGCATTTGAAAAGATAGAAAAAGCAAAAAATTTGATGAGAGCTTTGCCGAAACTGGAGAAAAAGTATTTGAAACTCAGTAAGAAGGTTCCAAAACTTGAGAAGGAGTATGGGGAACTAACTGATAAAAAGAAGAACTATGAGTCAAACTTAAAAAACAGGGAGAAAGTTATTGAGCAGAAAGAGCAGGAGATAAAAGCAAGGGAGACAGCCCTGGATGATAAAAAGGAGAAATTACTTAGGATTCAGTATCGGCTTATCGAAGAGAAAAAGAAGTTAGAGGATGACAGGTTGAAGGTTTATCTGCAGGCGCACAATTTGGGCAGTTCAGAATCAAGTCAAGCATTAAACACTCCAGCCCTGAATAGGGAGAAGGAGTATTCTGAGTTATTAAGACCTCTGCCAGAAGTTAGTGTTGAAAAGACAAACTCCTTAATAACTGAAACAAAAGAAGCGATAGAGTCAAAGGATTTTGCCAGAGCGAATGAGCTCATAAAGAAGTTAGAGATGCTTTACTCAAAGGTATCAGAACCTCAACAAAAGAAGGATTTTTACTATAAGATTCTTGATTTGAAGACAGACCTCAGATTAGCAATGCTTTAATTTTATTATATGCTTATTGTTCGTATTAATTTTGTATTGGTCTTTCTCTTTTATATTATAATCATTTGATTTTTTATCTGTTCAGGTTGTCATATTTGTTTTGTTTCTGTGATGTTTGATTCTTTTCTGTTATCTGCTTTTTTTGTGTTGTTTAATCAGCCCCTGTATTGTTTGATTTATTCAGCACTATTCAATTTGTCTTTGTGTTCTCAATGGTATTATTTTTAATGCTTAAGATGTTATCAAGGAAGAGGTTTGTTATGTAAACATTTGTTTTTGTATGCTCTGTAATCCTTGATGTTTTAATCTTGCCCCCGACAAGTCCAACTAAAGGAACCAACTGATCTGCGAGCAAGCTGTCAACAACTCCTAACTCAATTTCTTCAATAAGATGGTTTGCTGCCCTTCTGCCGACCTCTTCTGCTTTTAGGTCAATACTTCCGAGAGCGTCAGAGCCGGAGACAACATTCTCATTGTTCTCTGCTGATTTGGGATATTTGGGATATGAAGCCCATAAGCAGATTCCAGAACCAGGACTCTCTGTCTTCATATAATTAATGTGGATATATGGTTTTATCCCTAGTTTCTCCTTGATTATAATGGATGACTCATTCGCCTGCCTTTCAGCAACTTCTTTGTCCATCAAGTCCTGTGAAGCATGCGATACTCCAACTATGCTGTATTGAGAATAATCTGTGTTCCTGTCAATCAGAAGTAATGGCTTTTTGTTCTTAATATTATATGGTTCTGTGCTTATCTCAACTATACCCCCTCCCTTTGGATAATAACCTCTCTTTAGAATTCTAACATCTACATCTGCATATTTTCTGTAATAATAGCACAGGACATTCTTGAAATAGTCAATAGTCGGGGACCACTTAACATCAGTTCCTCCTGTAATCCTTACTTTTGTCTTCTTCAAGAAAATCATAGGAAGCATTAACGCCTGCATAACCAATGTTATTGAGCCGGCTGTTTTTATGTCAATGCTTAATTTTCCTCCGTTGAATTCTCCTGGAAAAAAGCTAATTTCCTTTGATGACGAAAAAACACCTGTTGCCTTTGAATTTGACAATGAAATCAGTGCTTTTATAGAGTATAAATGCTGATTTTTGAGGCCTGGATTCGGGCGGTTGGCTCTTATATTAAACATGTTGAATGGTTTTTTGGTTATTATGGACAGGGCCAGGGCAGTCCTTAACATCTGTCCTCCTCCGCTCAAATAAGAGCCGTCAATACTTATCATTTTCTCTTTCATTTTATAATGAGTTATATTGTTCCCGGTCATATATTGTTTCTAAACTGATTTGTTTTCTAACTGATTATTTTTCAGTACTTTTCATAATATATTAAATTATGTTAAGTGATTATGTTAGTATCTTATCATACTCTGATAGTATTATTGTGTCAAGCTTGTTTATTCTGTTTGTATTCATAATCCTGTATAATCTTCCTTCTGTCATTTCTGTTATTCTTCTTGCAAGTTTCTCTGCCTCCTCGTTCAGTTTAATTCCAATTATTGAGATTCTTATCTTATTTGATGAGGCGATTGAACTCGCTTTTAGTGCGTCTTCAACAGGAGTTTCTCCTTTTGTGGGAATAGCATCTGTTATGATGAAGAGATGCTTCGATCCTTTTGTTTTGACCCTTGATAGTAAATCAATGCTCTTTAATATTGTCTGAGCGATTTCTGTCTGTTGTTTTGCCCTAATACCAACTAAACTCTTTGCCAACAACTCAAAATCATTTGTTAATGGAATTTCTTTAACAACCTTCTCCTGGAATATAACCAGACCAACTTTATTCTTGTCCTTTATGGCTCTGTAGGCAAGGGCAACACCTGCTTTTTTTGCTTGTTCAATCTTTTCGCCCTTCATTGAGCCAGATGCATCTATGGCATAAACGATATTTATTCCCGCTTTGTCACTCCTTATTACAGCTTTCAAGTCGGCTTTTATAATTTCTTTGTGCAATCTCTTTAGTGCGGTTCTTATTGTCTTTCTTATTGCGATGTTCTTGTATGATTCTGATTTGAACTCTTTGAAGTCCCTTACAACGCCGTGTTCCATCTTTCTCTTGTTCCTGTATCTTCCTTCCTTGTAATCATTTAATTCGCTGAGCTCATCTATTACTAAAGATATTGCTGCAAGTTCATAGCCATTATCTGTTATGTTGTCATTCTTATCAATGAGCTTCTCGTCTTTTAATTCATCTATTTTTTCATCAATCTTCTTCTTGAGTTCTCTCTGAAATTCAGGTATATTTATATTCTTGCTGAGGTATTTTTCATCATAGCCGGTTAATCTCTCCAAAAAATTTACTCCTAAAAGTTTTTTTGAGAGTTTGTAATTGTGGATTAAATTTTCAAACAACCTGTTGGAGTTTAGAAATATGTTATTATTTATAGAATCCATTATTAATTTGGCGGTTTCAAAGTAATTGGGTTTATCCTCTTTTAATGTTGAGCCCTGTCCTTCTCTTATCCTATTTTCTCTTCCTGACTCCTTCTTCTCTGACTCTTCCTTTTTTGGTTCTTTTGAGTATAAGCTAAAGGGAATCACCCTTACCCTCTTCTGTCCTCAACTTTTCTTCAAACTCCTTGAATTTTTCAAGTATTAACTCTTTTTTATTTGTTGTAAACTTATAACTTGGCTTCAATCTAATCCTATGTAAAAGAACAGACAACAAGACAGCTTCTATGTCTGAAAGATTAGTCCTTCTCCTGTTGTTTATAATGGCGTTTGCCTGTGCTCTCTCATATATCCCGATTGAAGCCCTGACACTTGGTTTCTTCTCCAGCTTGTCATTATTCCTCAACTCCCTTATAAAATTGACAACATTGTTTAATAGAGGTTTTGGGAATTCGATTAATTTTTTTCCATGCAATAAAACTATCCTTGTTTCCTCATCTGTTGAAGCAGGGTAATGCATTTCTATTAAATCAAATCTGTCCATAAAAACATCAGACAATGGCTCTGTGCTCAAATCGTTAGGATTCATAGTGCCAACAAGAACAAAGTTTGTTGGAACATCGATGTCATATCCAGACAAGGTTACTTTCTTTTCTTCAAGAACCTGCAACAATGCATTCTGAACACGTTCTGGTGCCCGATTAATTTCATCAAAGAAGAGGATTCCGTTATTGGCTTTGAATATTTTTCCGGGAACAAATGCCTGAATTGATGATGGCCCAAACTTTATTGCTTTTACAGGGTCTATATCTCCTATTAAATCCTCAACAGTTAAGTCAGGAGAACCCTGAACCCTGACGAATAATTCATTCCCATGAAATATTTTTGTTTTAATCTTGATTCCTTTCTTTTCTTTTTCTAAACACTCGGGGCAGACAGGGTGTTCTGGATTGCAGTGGTATGGACAATCATTTAATCTTATATCAGGCAGTATTTTAGCCAGGTTTCTTGCCAGTGTTGTTTTTCCGCAGCCAGGGGGACCTATAAGGATTATGTTTCTGTTTGTCAACATTGCTGTTTTCAACGAATTCTTGGCTGTCTCCTGTCCTATAATCTCTTCAAAGTTTGTATTTATAATTATCTTCATTACCTTTTCATTTATTAAAGTCATGCAGACACCTCATCTTATTGACCTCTTAATTTTAGTGATACTCTATTATAATTTTTTATACATGCTTATCTTTGATTCTGCTCTTTTTGTATGTATAAATAAGTTTCTCAAGTTTATCTTTTGTATTTACCTCTTTACTCAGTCCTTCCTTTTGGATTAACACAAATTTTTCTGACTTAAAGAACACCTTTAAAGATTTGATATTTATAAAGTTGAGGTTAAGTTCTCTCTTAATCCTCTTATTGGGCTCTCTGGCAAATATGATGGTTGTTATTTTCTTCTTTAATTCTTTTATAGCTTCTAAAGAGTATTCATTGGGATTCTCAACCATAATCAGTGAAGTGTTTAAATGTTTAAGCTCTGATTTTACATCTCTAAAAAGCAGATTTGGAAATTTTTGAACGACAATGCCTTCATTTATTCTGTTCAACACATTATCCAGCTTTTCTCCTGATTTTTTTATTTCCTCTTCGCGCTTATTGAGTTTCTCTTTTAACAACTTATTCTCAGCCAGAACTTCGGAGTAAAGTGTTTTATCAACTACATTCCTTGATTTATTAATTTTATGCATCAATTCATTTATAAACCTGTTTAGTTGGGTTATCTTATGTTTTAATTTCCGGTTTTCTTCCTTCAGTATTGCGGTATCCCTATCCAATTTTCTTATGGCTGCTTCTTCTTTTTTAGTTCTTTTACTTCTTGGCAGTTTCTTTTCTTCTGACAACTTTTTCTCCTTTTTTCCTATATCCTTTGTCCTCTGAATCATGCGGGCCATCTCATCATCCTTTCTCTTATTCTTTATTATATCAACACTGTCCTTAATGCTGTGCCCTCTAAGGACCAATCTCTCTATGCTATTCTTATCTCTCTCACAAAGATTTTTCCCATCAAAAAAATTATTGATATTTGTGAGTGTGTGCTTCAATTTTTTATATGCATTCATTAATGCTGAGAGTGCGTCTCTCTCATGGTCATTCTTATACTTAAAATCCTTCGTTAACTTCATCTTCTTTTCAACACTCAAATTAATATCAGGAACTATGAGTTTTGCCCCTGTCTTTGAGGCGAATCTCTCAACGAATAGAGGGCAGGGTTTTTTGTCAGAGCCGACTGCGACAATAAATCCATAAGAGAGAATCTTCTTAATAAGAGCGTTTAGTCCAAGGTTCCTCTCGCAGTCAAAGACAACCTGCTCAGTCCTTAAATTCATTATAGCAAAGGCAGTTGTTGTTCCAGGGTCTATTCCTACAATAATATTATCCATGTCCATCCTATGTATTATCAAAATATAAAAGTATTTCTTTTATTCTTATGAGTTGAAAATAGGCCTATTAGAACTTTATTGTTGTGAGCGAGAAAACAAAATAAAAAAAGAAAAAAATAACTGACTTGCTTAACTCTCTTGCGGAATTCTGAGTTAAGTCAGTTCTATGTGTTGAGAAGTAATCCTTTTATAAATGATTTGCCTCCTATACTGTTAATTTTATAATAGAAAACAGCTTTATTTAGTCGATTTATAGTTCCATATTGTTCATTAACACTCAAATTCTAAAAATAATGTTCTTCTTTCCTTTTTTGACTTTTCTGATTAGTTTTCTCTCTTCTAACTCCTTTATAATCCGGCTTAAGTTGGATTTTGACATTCCTGTTATTATTCTAAGAGTTCCTTGTTCACAATGTCCCTCTCTCTGTTTTAGTATAGTGAGAATCTGCTCTTCATCATCTTTCAGGTGTGGACTTATCTTATCAACTTTTCTGACGATAACTTTCTTAATCGCCGGCTTCCTCTTTGCGAAAAATACTATTGCAACAAGCAAAATCAGTGAAGACAGAACAATGTATATTATATTAATCCTTCTTTTTACTAAAAGAACAACAGGAAAAGATGAATCTTTTGCAGTATTGTTGTATTCCCACACGAAGATTAAGGCCTGCCCGTCACTTTCTATCCTGTCCGGTTTTGGATAAATGGATGCACTTCCAAAGTTCTCATGTTTTATTGGACTGTATAATACATATTCAGGGGATAACTTAACCCTCACGCTTAATTTGTTACAGGCATAAGGTATTCTTATACTTGTTATGAACAAACCATTCTTCAACAGAGATTTTGATGCATAACTTAACTTCATGTTGCTTAGCATTCTGTTTACGCTTATTATCCTTTGTTCCTTGTTAATGAAGCTTACACTGCTGCTGAAGTTGTCCACAAAACTTTCTATGTTATACGCATCATCTGGAAGATCAAGGGTTATTCTCAACCTGTTCTTTTGATATAAAGTATACTTCGTCTCAACATCTACTTTTCCAGAGTTGATGAAGAAATTATAATCTGCTTCTTTGATAAGTTTATTGCCTGTGTTTTCTTCAGTTACTGTTGTTCCAGATATTTCCGCTGTTGTTGATGCATACGTCTTGTTATTACTTCTGGTTGAGTTATTACTCTGAGTTAAATTATCACTTGCACAGGTATATCTACTCTGGATACTGATTATATTAAGGAATATTAATATGACAAGAAGGGCTATGATAACGATTCTTTTCTTATTGTATTTAATCATATGTGATGAATAGATTCAGATATATAAAAACTTTCTGATATTTTGTTCGCAGATAAAGAGCATATTTTAAGTATTATGTTATTAGTTTATAATTCAAGTATTTCTATAGGACCGGGATTGATAATCATTGTTTCTCCAATAAAATCATAAACACCTGCATTCTCGTGTAAATGACCACATATAACTAAGTCAATGTTGTGTTCTTCAATGAATTTAGTTATGTCCTTATTTCCAACATGCTTATTTTCTATTAAATCTACTCTACAACCGAAGGGAGGTGCATGAGTGACAAGAACGACTTTCTCTGGTTTAATCTTAGAGATGACTTTGTTGAAGTAAGGTATTGTCTTAACGAATTCAGCGTCATGCAATGAAAAACCACCTGTCCCATAACCAAGAAAGAGCACTTTATTTAACACATAATAACTCCTATGAAGATTAACTATATTTCTGAGTCCCCTACTTGCATGGATTAGGGAATCAGGGCTTTCGTGATTGCCAGGAATGACTAATACCTTACATGAACTATTATTCAATTCTTCCATAATTTCTCTTAAGCCCCTCTCAAAGTTAGACATATCCCCAGCAACGACTACAATATCAGTTAATTTAGACATCTCAACAATCCTTTCCAGTATTTCCTTATTATTATGTACATCTACACTTGCAAGTATTTTTAAGGCCATTCATGTGTGTTTTTTGAGGATATATTTAAATCTTGGCCTGTGCAACTTGAGTAAGTACTTGAGTGAGTATTTACCTGTTCTTGTTAATTTTGAGTTTTTAATGGGCAAAAATCTGTCAAAATTCTCTGTTTTGGTTATATTCTGGCCCTTTTGGCTGTTTTTATGACATGTTCTATTTTTATATTGTCTCTTTATTGTCTCAAAAAGTTCCACAGGAAATAAGGGGGTGTGTTTACTTGAATAAAATATACACGCTGAAATCAACTCAAAAAGTTCCACAGGAAATAAGGGGGTCTCATAATTGTCTTAATACTGTCTCTTAAACAGAAAGATTTAAAAATGAGTTATTAAACCATTCTTGCATGTCTAATTTTAATAAGGACAAGGTCAGAGTACGAGACAATTCTAATACTGATACTGATGATACTGATAAGGGCAATGGCAATAGTAATAACCGAAGGGAAATTATCCTCGATGATAAGCTCAGAGATTTAATAGTGAATATTGTAAGTGAGACAGTCAGCAAGTCATTAAAGGAAACTATGAAGGTCTTTGTCGACGAGTTAAAGTCCGAGATAAATAAGAGTGTGCGGGAAGCGAGTCCTGCTCCAACTTCCGGCAAAGTACAAAAAACTTCAAGTACGCTCAACAAAGAATTGTTCAGGACAATAAAAATCAACAGACAGAGGATTGTTGAGAATAAAATATTAAATTTAATAAAAGAAGAAGGCATGCTGTTGTCTGACTTGAAATTCCTGATTGTTGACCAGTTAAAATACTGCTCAAAGGCCTCCTTCTACAGGTATATAGATCACCTGAACGAAAAAGAGGTCATCTTTATGAAAGGCAGGGGAAAAAGAAATTTTATATTTAAGAATATTAAGAATATCATGAGGTGAGTTTAGTGTTGGACAGAAAAATAATAAAGAATGTTATTGATATGGACAAAATAATAAATAATGAGAAACCCAATATATCCGAACTGCTTTTGATATGCAACGAATCCATATTGAAAGTAAGAGATAATAAAATGCTGAATATATTTCTTAGAATAAAATATAATGCAGAGAATATACTTGCAGAGGGACAGCATAAAGCCCGGGAACCTGATGGAAAACGCTTTGAGATGATAAAACAGGAGTTTGCAGGGCTGAAGGAGATGGTTAGAAATGAGCTATCTGAAAAGCATAATAATTAAGATAAATATATATACCCCTTAAATAAAAGAAAGGACTATGCATGACCAAAAAATAAAGATTCAAATCTTTAACAAGAAAAAGAGATTTTGTTTTGATGGTTTTATAGTTAAGTCCTATTCTGGAAAGTTCTCTGGATTAATGTTCTCAAAGAGGAAGAATCTTCTATTTGTTTTTAACAGAGAGGATTTTGTTCCCTTGCATATGTTCTTTGTTTTTTATCCTATCATTGTGTTTTTTATAAGTGAGAAAAAAAGTATTGTTGAGGTTGCACAATTAAATCCCTGGCAGCTTTATTTTCCAAGAAAAAAAGCGAAGTATGTTCTTGAAATTTCAGATTTTAGCAAGCACAGTATGAATGAAATAAAAAAAATAAAAATTAATGGCAAAGTAAAGTGGAGAGTTATTTAGGTATTATTCAGAGTTTGTCAAATGATATTCTCTTTTAGTTATCTTTAATTATTTATTCATTATTTAATTATTCACTTTTAGATAAAATCATTTTTATGGAAAGATTTTAAAATACCCTTTATTGATTAGGTGTTATGAGATTTTTTAGAGGAAATGATTGGTTGATTGCAGTTCAAATATTCTCGAACATAATGAGGACTCTCGGTTTTTTCTTAGTCATTCCCCTCTTTTACTCTATAAAAGCTAATGAGACAGATTATACAATATTATTCTCTATGATGATTATTGTTATTGTTCCTCTCTTTACAATTATAAAGTCCTTTCTGAAAAATAAGCACGCCAGTGTTAAGCACGCTGTTATTGGACTTGTTTTGTCGTGGATGGGAATATGTCTCATCTCAATTATACCTTATTCTTACTATGGATTAAGTTTTGTAAACGGTTTGTTTGAGTCAGTGTCTGGCTGGACAGGAACAGGATTATCTATATTTTTAAATCCAGAGGTTATTCCACATACCCTCAATTTCTGGAGGGCATTTACACAATGGATAGGCGGTTTTGGAATTGTTATAATGGCATTGCTTTTCTATGAAAATCCCAAGATAGCAAACAGTTTATTCCTTGCTGAAGGCAGGCAGGAGGATTTTTACCTTAGTGTGTTTCACATTGCAAGAATGATTATTGGAATATACCTCCTATACACTTTTATAGGTGTTTTTTTGATGATGCTCTCAGGAGTTCCTTTTTTCTCTGCTCTGATTAATGTGATGACTGCCATAGCAACAGGCGGTTTTTCAGATAAAGCAGCTGGTGTTGGTGTATTTGGAGTGAAGGCATTGTATGTTATAACATTTATGATGCTGGTCGGAGGAATAAGTTTTGAATCCCATTATAAATTATTGAAAGGAAAAATAAAGGCCTTCTTTGGTAATCCTGAAATAAAAGCTTTGTTTATTATAATCTTGTTATCCTCATCACTGGTGGCCCTCAATTTATACCTTAATCATAAGAATTCCTATTTTGATTCCTTTTTTTATGTGACCTCAGCCATTACAGGGACAGGTCATGGTGCTCGTGTTCCTGTGTCAAATCTACCAGAAGCATCTCTGCTTGTGATTATCTTTTTAATGATAAGTGGGGCCTGTTATGGCTCAACAACAGGTGCTATTAAGATATGGAGGACCCTGCTTGTTACAAAAGTTCTGCAGAGAGATATTCTAAAGATATTCCTGCCTGAAAAGAGTATTCTTCCTGTGAAAATAGGAAATAAGGTTATCAACGAAAAGACCGCGTTGAAGGCCACCTTATACTTTGTGCTTTATCTGGCAATTCTCTTTGTTGGGGTCTTTATATTCATGAACTTTAATTATTCATTGATTCAGTCATTGTTTACGGTTGCGTCTGCTCAGGGGAATGTTGGTTTGAGCATAATTCCCCAGCAACAGTTCGTTCTTCTCAATCCATTTTTGAAATACCTTCTTGTAATCCATATGTTCCTTGGAAGGTTAGAAATAATACCGGCACTTATCTTCATAAGGTCTTTGTTGAGATTATAGAACATAAAAGCATAAGCATGGGATTAACTTAATATTTTTGTTAGTGCATGCTTTAATGCAAATATAAATATCATACCAAATAAGATTGCAAGCACAATCATCATAATTGTTCTAAATGCGGTTTTTGACATGTTGAGAGTAAAATAAAATACATATAAAAATCTTCTGATTTATTAGAAAAACTTGTTAGAATTCAAAGGGGTTTGTTCTTGTTAGCTTCTTGTTCTTGAATTGGTTTGTTTTTGTTGTATTCTTCTCCAATTTTTTTTCTAATATAATTTTTATCAATATCTCCTCTTGCTCTTATGTATTGCTCAACTTCAGAATTAAACATTTCTTTATCATCATTTGCAACTGCCACTTTGTAATATGTAGGTATCAACTTATCTGCAAAATTGTAATCTATCTGCCAGGCCTTGTTAAAACAAGCGTTATGATATGGATACTCTTTAATATCTCTTTTTATAATTTTCTTTATGTCTCTCAAGTTCATAGCACCGGATCCAGATTCAGGATATACGTAGAAGAATAAGCCAGCAAGAATAGAAAGATGAAGCGGATTCGGACTGTACTGGGGAGATATCTTTTTGAATGACTCATCCTTTGCTTTCTCTAAGAACCATTCGTACAAAGGTGTACTCTGAGGTGCACCTATCCTTATTATTGTATTGGAGTACACTTTTAAGTGATCTACACTATTTTTATCCTCATTTCGCCACTCTATTATTAATTTTTCCAATGTTCTACGGATAGTGTTCTTGATATTGTAATCTCCTGTTGAAAAGTATGTTTCTTCTACTAAATCTTCAGGATGTTCAATATTTATACCAGGCACATAAAAGTTCCTGTAGTATTTCGGATGCGTTATATTAAATATTAATTCCGCAACATCATCTATACTTTTAGCATTCTTTATCTTTTTGTGTAACTCCTCATTAGTCCATCTATGCTTATCTATTTTATCAGAAGTCCATTTAGTCATTTTTCTTGCCTTTAAATGTACATTACTCTTTGTATACTACTTTAGAATAGGGATTATTTAAAGCTTTCGAAAACAGGATTTGGACTTTACTGCAAAGAAGCTTGAAAATCAAGATATGACATTCTGTGCTTTGAAAACCAGATAATTGATGTATTTGATACATAAATATATTTTTATATTTTAACTTTTAAGTTTGTAAAATTTTAAATATATTAAAGTTTAAATATGAATAATATG
>CAYLQB010000002.1:21815-33009 GCA_964385745.1 uncultured Methanosarcinales archaeon | reverse complement strand
AATATATCCCATGCTGCTCAGGGAATCTTATTCTCGGATTCAAGTAATGGTCTAATATTTAATAATTCTTTATACAACATCGGGACAACTAGTGGGCAGGGAGGTATAGTTGTTAGCTCAGGTTCGGCTAATAATATTATTGAAGATAATTATCTCTACAATTTTTCTTGTTATGGTTTGTATGTTTACCAGAATTGCAACAATAATACATTAATGAAGAATGTTATTAACAGTAATTTTACTTCCGGAGGTTTTTGTTCAGCAGTGTATCTTAGTCATGTAAATGATACGAAGATATCAAATAATAGCATATATGGGGGAGTTAGTGGTGTTTATCTTTATTCAGATGTTAATAATACCCTTATTTTTAATAACACCCTCACGGAAAGTGCTGATTATGCCATTAGAGTTAATACCACCGGAGCTGTGAATATAACCCAAAATAATATCACGGGAAATGATTATGGTATTCAATATGTTTCTGGTGATTCGATTAACAAGATGATTTATAAAAATCTGATTTATTCAAATACAAAGAACTTTAATAGTAGTGTAATTCCTTTAAATATCGATTACAATGGTATGGGTAATTACTGGGGTTACAGCGGGAATGTCTGTCCAGGATTTATTCCTGGAGTTGACAGCAACAATGTAAGTATTGTTGATAGGTATCCATACAATAACCTATCCTTTACTGATTATGCTTGTGATTGTGGGGATAGCGTTACAAATAATGTGACTCTTTATAGAGATATAATCTGTAATTCTGGAACATATGCTTTGAGAATCTCTACAAATGGAACAACCTTAAATTGTTCTAATCATGGCATTGCGAGTAATGGGAGTGTTATTGGCCTTTACATTGGAAGCGGTGGTTCCTACAGTGGAATAACTGTTTCAAATTGTAAATTTAACAACACAAAAGGGGGAATTGCAGTTTATAACTCCCATTCAATAACCTTAAATAATGATTCTGTTGGAAATTCAAATTATGGTATATACGTAAAGAATTCTAGTATTTTAACAATAGATGGAGGAATCTCGAATTATAACAATCTATCTTTAGACCTTATTGAAGCATCAAATATTTCAATTACAAATATTAATATAACCGCAGCTGAGAATACAAGTCAACACAAGGCGGGAGTTGTAATATTAAACTCAAGTAATATTACCTTTGCGGATTCTAACATAAAGACAAATACTTCTCCAAGTTCTGGAGGGAAGACAGCTTTGGAGGTGCATAATACAAAGCTATTGAACTTATCTGATATCAACATGTCAGGAATTGATATGAGTAATTCAAGTTTGGGATTTGGAAATAATATTATGATGTATAATGTATCTTCATTGAGCATTAATAATGTTAAAAGTTTGAATTGTTACTCAAATCCTCTTTATATTCAAGGATTTCATGTGAATGCAAGTGTGCAGAACTCTGAGTTTAGAAATAAATTATTCAATACAACTGGGGCTTTAGGAGTTTATTTTAGTAATGGAACATCTGCTAATTTGTCTTTGAGAAATGTTAATCTGAGTGGATTACGACTGATTAACATAAGTAATCTTTCTGCTAATAATTTGACAGCAAATTTAAGTTATATACAACAATCTGCTTATTTGTACAATGTTACAGGAGTTTTAAATGGCTCTAAGTTCCCTGCAGTATCGATAATTAACTCTACTGCATTGAATCTTACATCAAATGTTTTTGAGAACCCTTGTACTTCTTTAACAGAAGGAGGTTGTATGAACACTGTTGAGATTACGAATGTAACAGGTCTTAACTTCCATAATAATACATTGGAATATAATTATCCTGCAAATGTTACAGGAATGCTCTTTGTTGGCAACGACACTGCTGATGTTGTTAATATCACAGGAAACTACTGGGGTCAGGATGATTGTCCATTGTTCTTATATGGCAGAGATACAAATTCATTGATACATTATGACCTAAAGCCACTCAATAGTTCAATGAAAGAAAAGAATTGTAGTTTAAGATTTAATAATCTCACAATATACAAAAATTCTTCATTTACAGCACCAATTGCAAACAATTCAAATAATGATTGGTATTACTATTACAATAATAGTAATGTGAGTTTAGAAATTAACTTAACCCCAAGTAATTTTAGAATTACGAATGTGACTTTAGTTTCAGTAAACGACACTTTGTTGAATTGTTCTTTTACACCCGCAGATGCATACCAAGAGATTTGGGAAAGTGTTGGTTGTAACCTTTCAAACATAAACCTTTCAAAGTTCAGCCAGGATTCTTCTTCAACTTGGTCTATTAATTTTGCGGATATTAATGGACAATGGAACAACACACTCTTTGATGGTAATATAAACATAAATCCGGTAAATGACTTAAGTATGGTATACAGCCCTGGTTTAAGTGGAGCAACTACTGATTGGAGTACTATAAAAGATTTTAGTAATGTGACAAACTTAACCTTTGAATTCCCTAAGGGAAAACTTGTCTTTTTGGATAATGTTAACTTATTAGATGATAACTTCCTGCAAGCATTACAGAATTTAGGAAATTACATGAATGTTTCGAACAATAGAGCTGCTTTGAATTCAACAGCTATGAGGGCATTAAACAAGAGCACAAGGATTACAATGTACAATATAACAAATCCGAAGAATTATAATAAAACTACCTTGGCTGGTAAGGTCTTGATGGATTCAGAGCCATGCCCATCAGGGATCTGCACTAATTTTGCTTATAACAGCACTACAGACCCCACTGAGTTTAGCTTTACTGTAAAACATTGGACAGATTACAGCGTTGATGCAACACCACCAGCTTTATCATTATCTCCATCTGGAACTATATATGAGATTAGTGTTCCGACAACAGAGACATTATCTGCGACAACTGATGAGGCAGCAACATGTAAATACAGCACATCTGATGCTAATTGGACATCTATGAGTCCTATGAGTGGTTCAGGAACTTCCCATACAAAGAGTATAACGATTGATGCGTTTGATGTATCCCACACTTACTATGTTGAATGTAGGGATGCGGTTAATAATTCAAAAAGGTTGCATACGACATTTACTGTTTCAGAAGAATCAAGTTACGGTAGTTCTAGTGGTGGAAGTATGTACGGCTTTGGTGAGGGTATTACCAGGATGACTGTTACCATGAGTAAACAGGATGACTTTAAGTTTAGAGTAGGTAATAATCTTACCTGGCATTATATTACAATAAAGACCATTAATCCAGGAAATGCAACCTTCACGGTTCATTCAGAGACACAGGATGTTACAGTCAGCGAGGGAAGCTCTGCTGACATAGATGCTGATAAAGACGGTCAGGATGATTTACGATTAACTGTAGACCAGATTTACGGAACTTATGGAGTTAAAACAACATTTGAGTTGTTGAGTCATAAAGCAGAGACATCTCAAACGACAACTGAAACAACGAATGAGACAACTACTGAAGCACAGAATCAGACAGAAACTCAACCTGGGCAGCAGACAACTCCTCCTGTTGGGCAGAATACTCAGACAACAACTCCTCCGCAGAATCAGACAGTAACACCTCCTCCTAAGGGCAGGCAGGCGAGTAAGTTTGTCATAGGAACAATCCTTGTATTGCTTTTATTTGCTTTGTTGCTCTTGACATTGTGGATAAGGGAGAAGAAGCTCTTGAGTTTTTGATTGCATTTAAATTGCATTAATTTATTTTATTTCTTTTTTGCTTTTAATTTTGTTTTAATCTTGATTCAGTGTTGGGTTATACTTAGCAAAACCTTTATTAATACATTCTTTTTCTTTTCTGTTGATTGTTATGAGATTAGCATTTGTTGGTAAGGAGAAGTGTGAGGGAGGTGTTGAGTGCCCTTACACCTGTATTAATGTCTGTCCTGTTAATAGGAATGGTGGTGAATGCATCACAAAGACAGAAGACGGAAAGGTTTTGATAGATGAAAAACTCTGTATCGGATGTGGAATATGCGTTAAGAGATGTCCATTTAATGCAATATCAATATTTAATGTTCCTGAAGAATTGACTCAGAGGCCGGTTCATAGATATGGAAAAAATGGTTTTATCCTCTACAACCTGCCTATTCCTCTATTCAATAAAGTTGTGGGTGTTCTTGGAGTTAATGGTATTGGAAAATCAACATCTGTTAAGATTCTTGCAGGTGTCTTAAAGCCAAATCTTGGAACTGAGAAGGAGGTTGGATTTGATGAACTCTTGGATTTCTTCAAGGGCTCTGAGGCGCAGATATTCTTTGAGAAACTTAGGGATAACAAGATTAAGGTCTCTTATAAACCTCAAAAGATTGATTTAATACCTAAATTATATTCTGGAAAAGTGCTCGGTTTGTTAAGAAAAGTTGATGAGACAGGCAGGTTGAATTCCATTATCAGGGACTTTGAACTTGAGAATATACTCAATACTGACATTAAGAATATTAGTGGTGGCGAACTTCAAAGGGTTGCAATAGCTGCCACAATACTCAAAAAAGCAGACCTCTATATCTTTGACGAGCCAACTTCGTATCTTGATATAAAGCAAAGAATAAGAATAGCTAAAATTATAAGGCAGCTTCATTCCGGTGAGAGAGCGGTTATTGTTGTTGAGCACGATTTGATTATTCTTGATTTCATAAGCGATTTGACGAGCATTATGTTTGGGAAGCAGGGTTGTTATGGTATTGTTGCCATGCCGAAAACAACAAGACAGGCAATTAACGAATATTTAGATGGTTTTTTAAGAGCAGAAAATATGCGGATAAGAGATAAGAAAATAACTTTCTTTGAGAAGGCACCTGCTCATTTTGAGAGGAGCAATGAATTAACATCATGGCATAAGCTTGAGAAGAAGCTTGGAAATTTTACTTTGAAGTCAGATTCTGGTTCTCTGTTTAAGAATCAGGTTATAGGCGTCCTCGGGGAGAATGGTATAGGCAAGACAACATTTGTTAAGATTCTTGCTGGAAAGATAAAGCCGGATAAGGGAAGTTTTGATAAGGTGAATGTTTCGTACAAACCACAGTACTTAAATGAGGCAATAATTAACAGGGAAGATGAGCTTGTCATGGTTTTCTTAAAGGATGCAGTTAAACATCGCAACGCTGAGATTGTAAGACCATTAAATCTTCAGCCATTATTCACGAAGAAGCTTGGAGAGTTAAGCGGCGGCGAATTGCAGCAGGTCTTAATTGCCCGGACTCTTGGCCAGGACGCAGACCTTTACTTACTTGATGAGCCGTCTGCTTATCTGGATGCTGACAAGCGTATGGAAGTTGCCAAGATAATAAGAACATTCGCTGAGAACAACAAGAAAACTATTTTAATCGTTGATCATGATTTATTGTTTATAGATACAATTTCTGAGGCATTGATTGTATTCGATGGAAAGCCCGCTGTTAGCGGAGAGGTCAAAGGCCCGTTTTCAATGCACGATGGAATGAACTACTTCCTCAAAAAGCTTGGCATTACATTGAGGCGTGACTTAGAAACAAAGAGGCCAAGAATTAATAAGGATATGTCAAGAAAAGATACAGAGCAGAAGAAGAGAGGAGAGTATTATTATATTTGAGTATCATCTCTTTAGAGGTTATGATGAGATTGGGTGTTTTGTTTTCAGGTGGAAAGGATTCTTGTCTTGCTATTGTTAAGGCATTGAATAATGTGAATGTCTCTGAGAAGAGAGAGGTTCTCTGCTTAATAAATGTTGACTCACAAAATAAAGAGAGTTATATGTTCCACACTGTGAACGCTGAGTGGACGCAGTTACAGGCAGAAGCAATGGGACTTCCCCTTGAAAAAATTAGGACAAAGGGAGAAAAAGAAAAAGAACTTATTGATTTGGAAAAAGGACTTGCTCATTTAAAATTGAAATACAAACTTGATGCTGTTGTGTCAGGGGCAATTGCCTCTAATTATCAGTTTGAAAGGATAAAAAGGATATGTGACAAATTAGGTTTAGCTTCTATAACCCCCTTGTGGCATGAAGATCAAATTGAAGAGTTAAAAGATATCATAGAAGAGGGTTTAAAGGTTATCCTTGTAGGTGTTTCTGCTTATCCCCTGGACAAGAACTTTCTCGGAAAGGAAATAAATGAGAAATTTATTAGGGACATAAAAGAGATTTATGAAAAGGTTAAACTTAATGTTACAGGGGAAGGGGGTGAGTTTGAGACATTTGTTTATGACATGCCTATGTTTCGCAAGAAAATAATTATTGATGATTATGATACTTATTATAAAAATTATTTTGGTTATTTAAAGATAAAGAAAGCACATTTGATAAATAAGTAATTAATTAATTTCCTTAAGCTCTTCCTCTGCTCTCACCTTCTTTTATTCCGGATGCGATTAAGTGGGCGATTCTTAATGGTTCCGGTACTAATGAGCGGGTTGTCGTTATTTTTATAACCTCCTCTGCAAACTCATTAGTGCAACCGAATTTCTGGTAATAAACAAAACCATCAACATTGCTATTCTTTACATAGACCTTTTTTACATCTCCTGCTTTTTCCGCCATTCTTCTCCTTACTTTGGGTCTTGTTGTGTGCTCCATTGCCTTAAAGAACTCCTTAAAATTTGGGCGTCTCCTCATAATAATCAGTATAGGAATACCTGTTTTTTTGTAGAACTCTTCAACATTTATAATGTTAAATCCACCAAGGGAAATACCGTCAATCATTAACGCCTGGATTTGGGGGTAGAACTTGGAATTTTTAATGGATTCAATAATTTTCTTTGTTGAGTTGAATCCATCTACTCTAACCTTTGTTGACAGCAATCCTTCAAAGTAGAGTCCTCCCCTTGTCACAACTCCGACTATGAGGGTGTCTTTCCTGTTGTTGAACTTCTCGAATGGAGCGTCGTCAAATCCGACAACCCGAATTTCCTTCTTAGGGCTCTTTGCTCTCATCATAGATATTACACTTTTATCATATTTAAATCTTTATTATGCTTCTCTAATAAATCCATAGTAAACCTGCTTTTGTATTGCCTTAATTGCGTAAACGAAAGCTATTTAAATTATGTTAGATACTTTTTTTCTGGTGGGACTATGAGGACTAAGCATTTGATTAAGTTGGAAGGTATCAGGAACAAAAACACATTCAGAAAAAGTGGTTTAAAGTATGCGTTTGGTTTTCTCTTCACATTCGGTGTACTGCTCTTGCCGAGACCGCCGAATATTGAGCCAGTCCTTACGACAACGATGCCTTTTGGTAAAAGATGGGGTTGGTTTGCCGGTTTCCTGTTTGGTTTCTCATCAATAATACTTTATAATCTTCTTAAACCAACACCTGGATTTGCAGCTTTTGGGATTTGGACATGGGTTACTGCTGCTATGTATGGTTTAATAGGTATCGGTGCTGGTATTTACTTGAAAAATAAGCTTAACAAGGTTAAGTATTATGTTGGTTTCGGTGTTTTGGCGACCCTAATTTATGACTTCATCACAGGTCCTATAATGAGCAGTTATGCATTTCACATGACTTTTATGCAGGCTTTAATAGGACAGATTCCATTTACTCTGTTGCACCTGCTCGGAAATGTTGTTGGAGCAATATTTGTGAGCCCCTTAATCTATAGATGGGTTGTTAGTAACAAGCAGCTGGATATTGATGTTGTCTATACAAAAGTAAAGAGTTTGCTGGTTAAAGAGGCCTAATTAAATATTTAATTTTTATTTTAATTACATAACGTTTTCTTTTATTCTGTTTTCTTTTATTTATGTGCTACTTTTACTATTGTTTGGGTTATTATGCGAATCTATGGTCTGTTAAATTATATACTGTTCTTCACTCAATGTTGAAATTTAGTTTACTCATTGGAAAGATTTAAATACCTTTTAATTATTAATCGCTTAACACACAGATTTATTAAATACTCTGGGGTGGTAAAATGTTTGGAAGAAAGGATAAGAGTGAGTTCTTGGAATTGTCCTCCACTGAGCCGTCAGACAAATTGAAGCGGCCTTTAAAGGGTCTAATTGAAGGCATTTATAAATCAAATAAGCAATACATTGATGTTAATAATATTACTGTTGAGTACTTAACGCCCAGAGATATGTATTTTTTTCTTGAAAATCTTACACTTGGTAGAAGAAGAAGATTTATTGGAAAGGAAAAAGTTCTTGATCAGTCAGGTTCCTATTTTATGGGAGCTTCTAAGTTTCAGATGCGTGATAAAATAAATTATGGTTACCTCATGAATACACCAGATTATTTTATTTTTAGGGAGGACATCTCTGGAATTGAATTATTAGTCCTTAACATAGACGCATTGGAATCTTCAAATTATCATATTACCTCTGTCAATCCGAAAGCCAGGTCAATCATAATAGCAAATTCTTCGCATAATTTTAAAGGGGCTCTGGAAGAGCAACTTAAGAATTTACCTAAAAGGTTGGGAAAAGGGAGATTGAAAAGTGAGAAGTTATATAAACAGCTCCGTCGCTCTGATTATAACTGCTGTTGATTGATTATACTAATATTATGGATGGTCCATACTTAATTCTATATTTAATAAGCGCTCCTGCCGGGATTTGAACCCGGGCTACAACCTCCGCAGGGTTGTGTACTTCCAGGTTATACTACAGGAGCGTTTGGATAAAGAGCAGGGGATTATATCATAACAACTTAATTATATTATAACCCTGCTAACATGATTTTCTTTTACAACCCTTATTACACGGTCAACAAAGCTCTCTATTTTTGCCTCGTGTGATACAATAATAACCTGCTTCATATCAAGGTCTTTTATAACATCTCTTACCTTGTCGAGTTGGTGTTCTGAGAATCCGTCTGTCGGTTCATCAAGAATTATGATGTCCTTTGTCTTTATCTGTGCTGTCATCTCATTTATTACCTTGTTTAAAGCCAATCTGTATGCGAGTGCCAAACTTGTCTTCTCTCCACCTGATAAATGCTCAACCTCTATTTCGTAGCCGTTCTGTGACACAATCGGTGAGAATTCCTCATCAAGCCGGGCGGTTATTGTCTCTTCTTCGACAAGGGTGTTAAACCATTCTTGGAAGAGTTCATCAAATTGTGAGTGTATATTTACCATAACCTGTTTTTCAATCAAATCAATCATGCCTAAGAAGTACTCCTCTATCCAGTACTTGAATTCCTTTAATCTTTCCAGCCGTTTGGCAGCTTCCTCCTTCTCCTTAAGCTGCTTGTTGAAGTCAGATATATTTTTCTCTATGAATTCCTTTTCTTTTGTCTGCTTTACAAACTCAATTTCTGTCTTTCTCTTACCTTCATCAATCTTTTTTAGCTCTTCTTCTTCCTTTTTTAATTCATCTTCAAACACACTCTTCTCTTTTATCCTGCTATTTATGCTTTCAAGTTTTAATTTAAGTTCATTTATTCTTGATGATGATTCACTTATTCTCTTATTTAATCCAGAAATCTGGTTGTTTATCTCTTGAATCTTTATGTTTATCTTTTCTGATTCGATAATCAGGTTGAGTTTCTCTTTTAGTTTCTTTAATTTCTCATTCTTTTCTTTTAATTCATTCTCGAAGTTTGTTCCTCTTATTTCATTTATCCTCTTATTTACATTTGAAAGTGACTCTCTTCTAGAATTTAATAAACTCTTCTTCTCTTCAACACCCTTTATTTTCTCTTCTATTTTCACCAGGTTTATTCTTAAGCTCTGACTTTCTTTCTCCAAGCTCTTGACCTCCAGCAGTTTTTTCTCCTTTTCGCTGAGTTCTTCTTCATTCTTTCTTATCTCTTCTTTTATCAATTCCTCTTTGCTCTTGTATTCACCGACGATTTTGTCTTTGTATTCTTCTGTTATGTCTTGAAGGCAGAGTGGACATTTTTTTGATGAAGAAACGGTTGTTATTGTTTTTTCCATATTTCCGAGTTTGCTTTTATTCTCGGATATCTTTTGGTTTAATTCTTTGATAGCCAGTTCGATAGAATCCCTGTTCTTAATCATATCATCTTTTTCCTTTAATTCCGTCTTAATCCTTTCTGCTTCTCTCGCAAACTCATCTGATTTTTTAGTAATTTCCTCAAGTTTGTTTATTTCATTATCCAATTCTTCTTTTCTCTTAAGTAGAGATGACTCTTCAGTTTTGAGAACTGCAATGTTCTTGTTGATTTCATTAACTTCTTTCTGCAAAGATTCGGTCTTTTCTTTAACCTCTTCTTTGTTCTCATTTACTTCAGGTTTTTCATTGATTAATTTTTCTCTCTCATCTGTTAGGTTTTTTACACTTCTCCTTGCCTCTTCAATATAGTTCTCCTTTTCTTTGAGTTCTGTCTCAATAATGCCTTTTTCCCTTTTTAATCCCTCAAGGAGTTTATTCTCTTCCTTAATTGAGATGATTTCTTTTTCTTTGTTATCTTTCTCTGTTGTAAGCTCATTTAACCTGTTCTTTATGATATCTATTGTTTTGTTGAGATTTGCCCTCTTCAATTCAAGGGCTTTTATTTCATTTTCAATCTCATCTCTTCTTTCTGACCTTGTTGATTCTTCTCTTATTCTTACCCTTAAGTTAGTTAATAATAGGGAGGTGTTGTTTTTTATTCTCTTGTATCTGTCAATACCAAAGAGTTTTCTGAGAGTGTTCAATCTTTCCTCTCTGCTCTCGAACAGTATCTGTTTCATCTGCTCCTGTGGTGTATAGACGGTGAATCTGTAAAGCAGTGATTTCTTCTTTTTCTGGAGTTCTGATGGATAACCGAGCAGTTTTAGAATTCTGTTCTTCATCTCTTCTGTTGAGAGTTCCTCTTTAGCGTTGTTTACTATGATATAGCCCGCACTTTGTACTGCTCTGTTTTGCGAGTTGAGTTTTAAGACCCTCTTTATTATAATATCTTTATCCCCGATTTTAATCTCTGCCTCTACATAGCCCTGCTTTTTTCCTTTTCTTAGCAGAGCGCTCGATTGAATTTCTGTTTTCAATCCAAATAAAGCAAACTCCAAAGCCATAAGAATGCTGCTCTTTCCGGCTCCTATATCTCCACTGAGGAGGATACTCCCCTCTGGAAACTCAATTTCACAGTCCTCATAGCTCCTTATATTATGGAGTTTAATTCTTTCAACGAGCATTTTGTTAATCCTCTCTTATCTTCGTTATACTTGCTTTTGTTCTGTTTATTCTATCCACTCTTATTCTTAAGTTTATTCTTAAGTATTTTAATCTAACTTAACCCCCAATATGCCTTGTGCTTTTTTA
>CAYLQB010000002.1:0-21715 GCA_964385745.1 uncultured Methanosarcinales archaeon | reverse complement strand
TTATTCTTAAGTATTTTAATCTAACTTAACCCCCAATATGCCTTGTGCTTTTTTATTATTAATACTTTTTGCTTTTGTTCAGCATACATGAACATATCTTAACAACAAAGTTTTTAAATAGGTTTTGTTTCCAGATTCGTAACATATTAATTTTGAGTTAATGGTGGTGAGATTATGAAGAAAGAAACTGTTGCTGAAAGTCTTGAAAAATTTCCTAATGATATCGAAGACGCCTCTGAATTGGGTAATATTAAAGTATTGGGAGAAGTTGATAATATCGTTGTTTCAGGTATAGGAGCATCTGGAATAGCAGGTGATTTGTTGAAGAGCTATATTGAGGAGTTGGGCCTGAAACTTCCTGTTTTTGTGAATAAGGAGTTTGAGATACCTACATGGGCGAACAGCAAAACATTGATGTTTATTATTTCATATTCAGGAAACACACTTGAAGCTCTTAAATGCTATAAGTCATCAATTGGACGGGGTTGCAAGACCATTGTAATAAGTTCTGACGGAAAGCTTAAGAGATTCTCAACAGAGAACAATATTGATTTTATCAGGGTTCCTGAAGAGAGAGAACCAAGGGCTACGCTTCCTTATCTATTCATTCCAATGATACAGGTGTTGAGATTCAACAATATAATAACCGAGCAGATTGATTTCTCAAAAATCGCTATGATTCTCAGAAAACCAGGGTTTAAGGAGAAGGCGGAGATCTTCGCGAAGAAGCTTATAAGCAGAACTCCAATACTCTATGCTTCTGAGAGGTTTAAACCGGTTGCTATGAGATGGAAGAATGAATTCAATGAAAACGCAAAAATACCCGCTTTTTACAGTGTTTTTCCCGAGCTGTGCCATAATGAAGTTGAGGCGTATGAGGAGCCATTCGAATGGGCATATATAGTAATCATCAGGGATGACTATGAGAACAAATATGTTAAGGCGCAGATGGACGCCTTCAAAAAGGCAGTTAAGGGCAAAGTTGAAGTTACAGAGTTGAGATTATCTGGTGAGGATTATCTTGTAAAGGTATTGTCAGCTATTTATCTCGGTGATTTAATGACTGTTGAACTTGGAGAACTGCTTGAGAAAGACATCAATGACATTCCTCTCATAAAACAGCTTGAAGACAAGCTTAAAGGGGTTTATTAAATTTGAATATTGAAGCAGGTTATATGGTCTTATCAGACCTTTGCCTGTTTATGCATTTATTTTGTATTTATTTTGTTGAGTGTTTTACAGATTAAGTTTTGTTGACATAACAAATTAATTTTTATTAAGACCTTATGGCTTATGCAGGGATATAGAAAAGTATAAAGAATATAGAAGATGCTAGTTGGTGTTGATATTGGGGGAACAAAGATAAGAGCTGCTCTTGTAAGCAGGTTTAATGTTGTAAAGGAGATAACAGTATTAACAGAAGCCAGCAAGGGAAGGAAGAGAATTCTTAACAATATATTTGAAGCGATAGATTATGTTTTTGATAAACGAGTTAGTTTCATAGGGGTTGCTGTTCCAGGTATGACAGACGGTAAGAAGGTTATAGAAGCACCCAATGTTAAGGCCTTCAACAACCTCAATCTCGCTGATACAATAAAGAGGAAGTATAAGGTTGCATGCAAACTCGTTAATGATGCAAATGCCTTTGTTCTTGCAGAGTATTCTCTTTTGAAAAAGAAGAACTCAAAAATAAGGAATATCGTTGGTATAACTCTTGGAACAGGAGTTGGTGGAGGAGTAATTACAAACGGTGAGCTCTATAAAAATTCTAATTTCTCCAGCGTGGAGTTGGGACATATGACGATAGCATCTAACAGGATAAAATGTAGATGCGGCAATTATGACTGTTTTGAGGTTTATTGTAATAGTAAGGCAATGGAAAGATATTATTCTAATCTGACGAATACAAAATTATCAAGTTATGACATTGTTGCCTCTTACAGCAAGGACGAGAACGCTAGAAAGGCAATTAAAGAATACAGTCATTATTTAGGTGTAGGTCTTACCAATATAACGAACATATTCAATCCTGATTACATTGTTATAGGAGGTGGATTATCTGAAATTAAACAGATTTACAAGCCGGCTATTGAATATGTGAAAAAGCACGCTCTTAAACCCTTTAAAGGTGTTAAGATAATAAAGTCCCAGCTTGGGAGGAATTCTATTGTTATAGGGGCAGTAATGATTAAAGATTTTAAAGGAGGACATCAAGTTTAGAACAACTTCGCATGAATCAGCGACACTTACCACTTTAAATGACAATAAAAAAGAGTTAGAGATAAAACCAAATTAAAATCAATCCCCTCACACAGAAAAGTCATAAAGAAATCATAGAAAACAGTTTATTAATCAGCAAAGGACTCATTCTTCTTTGTTATCCTCGGATTCTTTATCCTCTTCACTTACCTCATCTATAAGTTCCTGAGCAGTCCCTTCTCTCACCAGTGTCCCCCTCTTACCGCAGTAAGGACAGACCTTTGGTTTCCTGTTTGTTTTTGGCTCGAATCTATAACCACAAGCAGTGCAATAGTATCGTGTCATGTTTTACCCTCCAAGGTTTAAAATAGCATTTGCATAAATACTTGCATGAATCATACAAGCAATAATATAACATATTTATTTAACTATAAAAATATTTCTTTTTTATAATACCTTCCCCTACCATATTTATAGAAGTCCGTCCCATTCTTTGTAAAATTCATCAAGGAAGAGTTCCATAAATCTGTGTCTATGCTCTGCTATTCTCCTGCCTGTTTCTGTATTCATCCTGTCCTTCAACAACAGCAGTTTTTCATAGAAGTGGTTTATCGTCGTCCCCTCATACTTAATATACTCCTCTTTACTCATTCCTCTCCTTGGTTTTATGTCCGGGTTGAACATTTCTACTTTTTTATGTCCTCCATAACTGAAGGCCCTTGCTATACCGATAGCACCAATAGCATCCAGGCGGTCAGCATCCTGGACAATATCAAGCTCAGCGAATTTTACTTTTTGCTCATAAGCTTCTCCCTTGTATGAGATGTTATTTATTATACTCACAACCTTATTTATAATCTTCTTGTCAACTCCTAACTGATTTAAAAAATCTCTCGAAGTGGTTTCTCCTTCTTTCTCATCTTCTACGAATTTATAGTCAGCAATGTCGTGCAGTAAAGCCCCAAGCTCAACAATCAAACGGCTCGATTCATTGTCTATACTCTTATTTGTCTCTTTTTCTTTGTCATAAATCTTTTTTGACAAATTCCATACTCTATAAATATGCCACCAGTCATGCCCTGGCTCGAAGTTCTTCATCTTTTGTTTGACTAGACCTATTGTTTTCTCGATTATTTTATCTTTTTCCACTTTTATCGCCCTGCCTGATTCTTATTAACTTGAGTATCCTGACTTGATAAAAATAAGCGTTTTTATAAGCTTTTACCAAAATCTTTATAAATAAACCAGGGACCTTTGTATTTTGAGATGTGGGTAGTAGCTTACCTGAATCAAAAATGGAATAGTAAAGCAAAGGAGGCTAAAAAATGGCATTATACAAATATATTAGAAAGGCGTGGAGAAGACCGAAAGAGTTGAAGGGTGAATTATCTCAACTGTGGAAACAGAGGTTAATAAAATGGAGGAGAGATCCCGCCACGATAAGAATTGATAAACCAACACGACTGGACAGAGCTCGTTCTTTGGGTTACAAAGCAAAACCAGGTTTTATCGTTGTCAGACAGAGGGTTATTAGAGGAGGAAGAAAGAGGGCAAAACCAAGAGCAGGGAGAACTTCAAAGCATATGAGCATAAGAAAGGACTTGAAACTAAGTTATCAGGTTGTTGCTGAACAGAGGGTAACCAAGAAATTCCCAAATCTGGAAGTTTTGAATTCTTACTACTTAGCAAATGATGGAAGATACGCCTGGTTTGAGGTAATACTTGTTGACAAGGAGCATCCTGCAATAAAGGCAGATAAGAATATTAACTGGATAAACAACAAAACCCAGAAGAGAAGGGTCTTTAGAGGACTTACAAGTGCTGGCAAGAAATCAAGAGGTATGAGAGGCAAAGGAAGAGGCAGAGAAAAAGTAAGGCCAAGCATGAGAGCAAATAAGAGGTTGGCAAAGTAATCTGAACAAATATTTTTTATTCTTTAATTGAATTTATTTTTTAATAACTCTTTATGAACCACCCGCTCTTTTTATTCCTCTGATTTCGTAAAGGATTTCATTTTTGGATGTTGTTGTTGCATACCTTTCTATATCTATCGTAAATACTTACTGCTTTTGTTGGGTTAATATTATTAAAATTCTTTACTTATCTTTCTCTATCTTTTATATGGTTGAGGTGGTATTATGTTATGTAAAACTAAAGCAGACAGCAAGGTGAATGTAGATAATAGAATAACAGGCAGGGAGACAATAGGGATATGTACGAATCTCCTGCCTGGTTGGTTCTCTCTTAATTACTCCTTGCTTTTGTTAATTATGTCATTTACTGTTTTGGCATTCACTGTTAGTTCTCTCTCTGTGAGTGCTGATAGTAATATCTCAAACACAGTTAATCACATAATTATATCAGAGGTGTTGTACAATCCAAACGGGACAGAAACAGGGAGAGAAGCAGTTGAGCTCTATAACCCAACTGATTCTAATCTTGATATTGGGAATTGGTACTTAAGAACAGAGAGTTCAAATAAAGATGCTGTTATTCCCCAGAGTGCATTAATAAGGGCTAAATCCTATTTTTTAATAGCTGATTCTGGCTGGAGTCAGAATAAGGATTCAAATTGGGTTATGGCTGATTATGAGGAGGCGATTACTCTCTCAAATACAGACGCAGGTGTGGCTCTTATTAACTCTGATAATGAAACAATTGATAGTGTTGGTTGGGGTTCTGATTCAGGTATAAATGCAGGATTGTCTGAAGGAAGTCCTGCTCAGGAAGTTAATGATGGTTATTCATTGTCAAGAAGAGAGCAGAACAACACTTTTATAGATACAAACAACAACAGTTTCGATTTTTATGAAACTCTCCCCAATCTTAAGAATTCAAATTCAACATCTTATCTATCAAATGAGATAAATCTTAATTTTGAAGTCGTTGAAATACCTCTCTTAATCAGGAATTTTACCATGACAGATGATATGAATGACACTGGTTTTCAAATACTTCCAAATCCTGACGGGAATAAAACTATCAAAGTGAGGGTTAATGTTTCCCCAGAAAATGCAGTTGTATATTGTACTGCCTCCTCTATTGGAATGAGGGATATGTATTTCAACCAAAGCAGTTCTTTGTTTGTTTGTGATTTTCAAATACCTTACTATCAAGAGCCAGGATTATACAATTTGAGTATTACAGCACATTATAATAATAAAACAAGCGAATATAATGAGAGTTTTTATTTGATGGGGTTGTTGGCCTTAAAACTTGATTCTTCCAAAATTAATGTTGGACAGATTACACAGGGTAAAGGGAAGATAATAACAGGTGATAATGATATAACCACATTGGATAAACCAACGGTTAAGAATATTGGAAATGTAAATTCAAATATTCAGGTTAGCTCATCAGGAGTTTACTCCTCTACCTCATTGTTTTCATTGTCCAACATAGAATTCTCATTCACTCCTGATTTTTCCAGTTTTGCCGGGCTTTTGAATGAGACAAAGGATATTAATGTTCAACTCTTACCAACAGATGCAGTGCCCCTCTATTTCAAAATCAATGTTCCAAGCAATCAATCTGCAGGTGTATACTCAGGTGCTGTTGTGATTAACGCTGTCAGTTAATTGAAGTGCATGTTGCCTGACTAAGTTGATGTGGTTGATGATTTGAATCTTTATGTTATTTTCTTCAGGTCTGATATTGGGGTTGATATTATGAAATCAATCGGGAATGTTGAGAGGATAATTCGAAAGAGTGGAAACTTAAAACTCTTCTGTTTAATTGTTATGCTCATTATCTTTATTTTGTCCCAGAGCGAAGCAGTATATTCATTATCAATCGGATTAAGTCCGCCAAAATTAAATCTCACTGATGATAAGCATAATGTTTTCTTTGTTTTTAATCCAAATAATTTTAGTGTAATCACTAAATTTTACACGAAGAATTACATTCTTGAACCTGACACTTTGATTTTAAGTAAGAATAGTTATTCAAGGGTGCTGGTTGAACCTAAAGTTTGTGCTAATGAGAACATAACTGTCCTTGTTGTTTCAAATTCAAGTTTACTTCCAGGTCTAAAACTGAAGGTCTTTTGCTCTCCAGATAACAATGCAAACTCCAACAATCTGTCTTTTACTCTTGAGAATGATAATAACACGAACAACATTAACAATAAGAGCAGTTCGAAAGAAAGCATGACATTAAATAATAAAAACAAAACAGAATTAAGTGAAGGTGAGGTCCATATTTTCAGTGTTTCATCGATGAAAGACAGTTCTGATTATAAAAGTGCAAACCCCTTAATTGGTTTACTCATAATATTTTTTATAGTTGTGACTGGATTATCTGTATTTTATCTTGGTTTTTTAAAGAAATGAGTTGTTTCTCTTTGAGATGTCTTTTAAATTCAAATTAGAGGTTTTATCAAAGGGGCAGTCAAGTTTTGTATTCCTTACTGGTGTTTATACTTGAGTTTCCTTTTGAATCTTATCTTAACTCTGGACTTGTATTCATCATTACTGTGAGAAACAGTTAAATAAGCTTGGGCCTTTGGGATTAACTTATACTGTCCGGGTTTTAGATTTCCAAGCGGGAGTCCTCCTATTCTAATGCGCTTTAACTCATTGACATGATAACCTAATTTGCTGAAAATTATTTTAACTATATGCTTTCTTCCCTCGCTTATAAAAACTCTTAATCTTGTTTTTGGTTTGTTTAATGGCTTTATCCCTGCTCTTATTTTCATCTTTCCGATTATGAGTTCTCTAAATTTAGAGAAATCCTTGAACGGTTTATTGATTTTGACATCATAAACTTTCTCTGTCTTAAATCTTGGGTGCGTTATTTTATTTATTAATTCGCCGTCGTTGGTTAGTAAAATCAATCCCTCTGCATCCTTATCAAGTCGTCCGGCATAACCAAAATTCTTTTTTAATCTTACAAAGTCAAGTATGTTTAATCCTTCGTATGGAGAGAAAGTTGTGATTATTCCTTTGGGTTTGTAGAACAGAATGTAAATCTTTTTCTCATTGTCTTTTGTAATGTTTTTGTTCCTTCTATATGCCTTCCTATGTGTTCTTTCTCTTATAACCTTACTGCTGTTGTCTCTTTTCCTGTTGTATTTATTCTTATCTGCAGTGTTGCTCTTCTTATTTCTGTTGTAAGTGTGTCTGCTTCCTATTGATTTGGCCTCATTATCTTTATTCCCGTCATATCTTCTTCTTTCTATGACTTCTTTGCTGTTGTTTCTATTCCTTCCATCTTTTTTCCTATTAGTATTATATTTACTGTTGTTTCTATTACTCCCATGTTTTCTCCTGCTATCATTATATTTACTGTTATTCCTGTCTCTTCTGTATTTTTTTCCGTCTTTCACATCCCGGTTCTTCATCTTTTTGTCCTCATCTTGTTTATTTAATTAATTTTCCTTCCAATCTTAAACTTATTTAAGCCAGAAGGTTATTGATACTGCGGTAATATCTTACAATGTTTTCTGCTTGTCTCCTTTCTTTTTATCCTCCTGAATTCTTTTTTCTATGCGCTTCCTTGTTTTATTTATAACCTGATTTAATTGTTCTTTAACGCTTAAGGCAGTTTTCTCTCCAATAATTATTGAGAGTGTTTTGTAATCTGTCTTTTTAATGTCTCCTATTGTTTTTAGGTTGTTCCTGTACATCTTTCTCGCTCTTACTCTGCCTATATTCTTTAGTTTTAAAAGAGGAAGAAGCTCTTCTTTGACTCCGTACTTAATTCTTAATCTTGTTTTGTTTATCAAGCTTAACTCTTCCTTATAACCCTTCAGCAATGCCAGCTCATGGCTCGCGTGTATTAGCCAGTCGAGAATCTTTAGTTTTGAATGCAACTCTCCCGGTCTTGTAGAATATTTTTCTAATAGGTATTCCTCGTCCTTCTCATTTGCCCATTCAAAGAACAAAAGTGATGTTTTGAAACTGTTCAGAAAATCATCGTATTCCTCATCGTATGGTTTTGGTATTTCATTCAGAATTTCATCCTCAAAATTAGCAAGTTCTCCTTCAACATCTTCATACTCTGATATTCTCACTCTAAGATAGGGTCTTAGCTCAAGTGTGTTTGTGCAGAGTTCTATTATTGGAAAAATGTCTTTACTGTTTGTTGCTCTGTTCTTCCCCATTGTCTTATTTATTTTAGCCATGCCAGTTGTTAGCCCTTCAATAAGGTGATGTGCTGTTAATGGGTCGAGGTACAACTCTGCAACCCTCTGTCCAATTCTCGTTGCTACAAATTCTCTATTACCTCCTGTCCTCTGTTCGTTGTTAATATCTCCCGCGCTTACAAAATCATCTTTAAGAGCATTATCTTCTTCCTCACTTGTTCTGTTATTGCTTCTCTTATCCTTAATCTCTTTTACAAAACCCCAGTTCTTCAGCATTAATAATGTTCTGTTTATCATATCCTTAATCCTTCTGCTATCTTTGAACTGATAAGCCCAGAAGGTTTTCTCAAAGAAATCGATTATATCTGACCTTGTTCTTACAATCCTTATGGATATTAAGCTCAGCAGATATGTTCTAAATACAGGTTCAACAGCGAGTTTTGAATATATGTCCTCAGGTCTTCCAAGCAAATAATTTTTTATTATGTTATTCTCCTCATCCTCTGTCTTTGCAATGCATACTGCCTGCCCCTCTCTGTCATACTCCGGTCTTCCTGCACGGCCAAACATCTGTTGAATCTCTAAGACAGGAATCCAGGAGTAACCCCTGTAACCGTATCTTTTCAGGTCTCTCACAATGACCCTGAATGCAGGCAGGTTTAAACCGTAGGCCAATGTAGGAGTACAACAGATTATCTTTATGACCCCTGACTTGAAATTGTCCTCAATTATTTTTCTTTGTTTTGAAACAAGTCCGGAATGATGAAAAGCAATTCCCTGTTTTACAACTCTCGATAATCTTTCGCATTGTTTTGTAGGTTTTGATAATGCTTTAAGAACATCATTGCTTATATCATTCAATACTTTGTTGCTGTTATCTTTGTTTAGCCCTGTCCTTTTTGCTATCATCTCTGCTGTTTTCTCTGCTCTCTGCTTTGTATTGACAAATATTAATGCCTGCTTGCCCCTTTTTATTGTATCGATAACTACATTGAGAAATGGCTCGTTGAATTCTTCCTTTAATTTCGCGGTTTCTATGTCATAGTTATGTTTGCTTTTGTCGTTCATAAACTAACAGAGAACACTCTACTTTAAAAAGATTGTTTTGATGATTGTCAGGTTAATCCACCTCTTTGAATTAAATCTCCCAAAAGTAATTATTAACTATTTAATAAGGGTAACAGAACAAAAGATTTAAATATCACCTTCTCTTCTTTGGTTGCAAATGACATATGAAAGCAGGTCTCAGGATTTGTACGATCTAATCTCAATAAGAGGATTCGCAAGAATGAAGAAGAGGAGTGACATTTATATTTCGCCTAGGGATTCTACTTTTGTGATATCTCCTAAAGGCGGGCTTGATGAGGACATAAGACCCGGGGTCTTGGAAAAGTACTTCAGAAGGGCAATTTATGATATATCACTTTATATTCTCAAGAATCATGTTGAAAATCAATCTGCAAACTATGAAAACGGTAAGCTGCCTTCAAATTACTTTGTTAGTTTTTTAGACAATTTTCCGGGAAGTTCAGAGTCAAGATTATCAGACCTGGAAGAAGCTCTCACTCTTGAAGTGGATAAATTAGAGAAAAGAGTTTCAGGTTGGAATTCTGGATCTGTAGATAAGCTTAAAGTTACTTTCAATGCTTTATATTTTACCGGTCTTTCAGTGGGTGCAGGAGTTGGGGTTTTGGAAGTAGCTAAGTATGCCTCATCCATCAAACCTTCTCCTGTTAATATTCCTTCAGCTGTCGGTATTTTTCTCGGTTCCCTCTCCGTAGGAGGTGTTGCTGGAGCGGCTATTGGGTTACCATTAAGTATGACCTTGAATAATTACATGACCTGTCTCGAGAAACAGCTTGAGGTTCTTAAGAGTATGAAAGTATCTGATATAGGTAATATCCTTGAAAAACCCTACCTCTGAGATAACTATCTTTAAGGAGTTACAAAACAAAAGTTTTAAATATGTACTCCTGTTCTAATATTAAAATGTCTACTAAGAGCTTGTATGATCATATGAGACCTGAATTCACCCGAATTGATAAGGGACATCACATTTATGTATCTCAAGACAATTCTCATTTTGTTATATCTCTGCCATGGATGCACCCTGATGATGGTATAGACCACATATCTGAAAGTAAACTGGAGAAGCATCTTAAATGGTCTCTTAGAACAATATCTGATTATGCACTCAAGCTCGAAACAAGATTATCTCCTTATTATCCAATGTCTGAGAAAGAAATAAAAGAACTCAAGGAGAACAGGGATAATCCTCTTTTTCCTGACTATGATTCTTTCTTTCCTACTTATTATATTAGATTGGATAAAGTACACCAGACTTCCCGTAAGGAGGTTTCAAAGTTAAGAGATGTCCTTGCTTCTGAGATAAGCAATTTGGAGAAGAAGGTTTCTGCCTGGGATTCTGAGAAGGTTGATAAAAGCGGACTTTTAAAGTGGGGCGGAGCATTTCTTGGAGCAGCTGTGGGGGTTGGAATAATGTCTAAGATTTATCCATCTATCCAGAGTTTTTTTAATATTCAATATCAAACTCTTCTTGATAAAATTTTTACTCAAACTATCTATTATTCTCTCTCTGAGATTATCGCGATTCCTGTTGGTTTTGGGAGTGGGGCGGATATTGCTATGATTATTGGGGATCACAGAAGAGATATAAAACGAAAGCTCGGTATTTATAAGAGATTCGAGATAGCAGATAATTGTCTTTAAAATGTTGAGGGAGTATCTAAATGAAATCTCTTAAAGAATTGGGAATTGATAAATATGAAACATTTGTCAATGGCGGACAGGGCAGGGACTTGTCTTATCTGATATCTATTGATGAGAGGTCTGAAAAATTTAAAAAGCAGGATAACGAGAAGTATCTCATTGAGGTAATTAAAGCGGTCACATCGGATATTCTTAAAGAATATCATCATCAAAATGAAGAATATGCTCTTTCGATGGTACATGTTGGATTAAGCAGGAATTCTGAAAAAGTTTCTGGTGGTTTACAGTCCTTACTTGATAAGTCAATTGAGAAAATGGAACACAGGGCTGATAAATTTAAAAGACCAGGATCTCTTGTTGGTTCGGCTACTTTGTATGGATTCCTTATGGGGACAGCTGCTGGTTCACTCTTAAGTTTTCCGCAATCTATGTCATCCGCAAATTTTGTAATGTCATACCTTACACTTGATTCTCTGGTTGGTTTGGCGTTTGGTTCTGCCGCTGGTCTAGCATCTGGTTATGGTGTTGGTAAATTCGTGAATTCATACAAAAAGCGTCGTGAGAAAGAACTGAAAGAGAAGATTCTTGCCTATAAAATTATAAAGGATGCTATGCGTAAGTAATCTGTTGTAATTTGTTTTATTATTTCTTAGCCTGAACTATACCTGTTACTCAATATCTCTTTTCACAATCTCTCCAGGCAGGGTTGTTTTGTACGGGTAAATCTTTCTTCCAGGATAGACCGATGTGTGTATGCCTGTATGGACTTCATCACCTACTATTGTGCCAAGTTTTCTTCTGCCAGAGTCAATGAGTTCTCCTTTAACCATTGATTTTACATGGCTGTTGTCATGCCTTAAGTTTGCGGTTATGAACCCGGCTCCCAAATTTACATTAAAGCCAATAACAGAATCACCCACATAACTCAAATGGGCACAGTTTGAATTATCAAAGAATATGGCATTCTTAACTTCAACTGCTTGTCCGATATGACAGTTATCTCCTATAGTTGTTCCAGGTCTTAAATAGCAGTTTGGTCCTATCTTTGAGTTCTTTCCAATCATTACAGGACCTTCAATGTAAACGCCTGATTTTACAACTGTCCCTTCTCCGATAATAACTGTCCCCTGCATATGGACTCCTTCTTCTACAATTCCTTTTATATTTGATTCCATTCTGTTTAGCAGAAATTTATTGGCATCAAGCAAAGACCATGGGTAAGTTACTGGAATCCAATAGTCCTTTACTTTCACAATTTTTACTTTAAAGTCCTTTGAGAATTCGGTTATTGCATCTGTGAATTCATACTCTCCACGTTCGCTCTTCTTTATTCTGTTTAGGTATTCCTTTATTTTGTCGCTTACTATGTACAAAGCAGTGTTTGCTAAATTGCCAACTTTCTCAGCACTATCAGGTTTCTCAATTATTCCTTTTAGAAAGTTCTTTTCTTGAACAATTGCCCCAAAAGAAGAGATGTCATCAACTTCTTTAGCCAGGATGCAATTCTCTTCTTTGCAGCAGTTCTCTATATCCTTTCTGCTGAACAGGTCATCTCCCGGTATTATTAACATTCTGCCTTTTAAGTTGGGGTATTCCCTAAAGACGCTCATAACAGCATCCCCTGTTCCAAGCTGTTCTTTTTGTTCTACAAACTGAATCCTGAAATTAAAGTCCTTTTTATGCTCATCGATAAAACCCATTATCATCTCTTTCTTATAACCAACAATGAGGTAAAGCTCATCTATCAGGCCATCCAGATTTTCAAGATTGTGAAGTAATATTTCCTTGTTTAATACTTTCAGTAAAGGTTTGGGTCTTGTTATTGTTAAAGGCCATGTTCTTGTTGATTTTCCAGCAATAAGCATTATTCCTTTCATTATTATCACCTTACATCAAATCTTTTCTTGCTGCCTCATAGAGCTCATCAGCGATTCTTTTAATCTGTTTTTTATCTGGTCCTTCAACCATAATTCTCAGTAAGTTCTGTGTTCCAGAATATCTGATAATAACTCTCCCGTTGTATCCAAGGATATTTTTTGCTTCATTGATTTTCTTATTCAGTCCTTTGAGCCCTTCAATTGGTTTCTTCTCTTTAACTTTGAGGTTGACTGATGTCTGCGGTTTTCTATCCAACAAATTTGAGAATTCAGATAATTTCTTACCGCTTTCTTTAAGGAATCTTAATACTTGAAGCGCTGTTATCGTGCCGTCACCTGTTGTTGAGTAATCAGCAAATATTATGTGTCCTGATGATTCTCCCCCAAGGTTATAATCATTCTTCTTCATCTCTTCAATAACATACCTGTCACCAACTCTGGTCCTTACAAGGTTAATGCCTCTCTTTTTGAGAGAAATCTCCAATCCAATATTGCTCATTACTGTTGCGACCACTGTATTCTTCCTCAGTTTGTTATTCTCTTTTAAAGATAAGGCACTCATCAAAAGTATATCATCACCATCAAAAATATCTCCTTTCTCATCTACGATTATTACCCTGTCAGCATCTCCATCTAAGCTTATGCCGATGTCTGCCTTTTCCTTTATGACTGCTTTTTGAATGACCTCTGGATGCAGAGCCCCACACTCCTTATTTATGTTTAATCCATTAGGCCGGTTGTTCAAAACAATAACATGCGCCCCGAGTTCTTTTATTATTTTTGGGCTTACTGCGTAGGATGCTCCATTTGCACAGTCAATAATTACTCTTAATCCTTTTAAAGAAATATTATCAACAGAGGCCTTTGCGAATTCTATGTACCTTCCGCGGGCATCGTCTATTCTATGTGCTTTTCCAATTGAGCTCTCAATAATTCCTTCTGGTTCTTTCTCCATTAATGATTCAATCTCTTCCTCTTCCTCGTCTGTCAATTTATAACCGTCAGGATTGAAAACCTTTATTCCATTGTCTCCAGCAGGATTATGAGAAGCAGAAATCATAATGCCACCATCAGCTGCAAAACTCCTTACAAGATGAGCTATTGCAGGTGTTGGCATTGGACCTACAAGATAAGCATTGACTCCTGCACTGCACAGTCCGGAGATAATTGCTGTCTCAATCATGTAGCCACTTATTCTTGTGTCCTTGCCTACAATGACCTTTGTTACGCCGTGATTCCTATGATGTTTTTTGAAATAAAATCCAATTCCCCTTCCTATTTTTACAATTAATTCAGGAGTTAGAGGATATTTATTTGCCAATCCCCTTATTCCATCTGTTCCAAAGAGTTTTTTCAAATTATCACCCAGTCATTGTGCTATTATGAATTATTCATTTGATGACCTTATTTGATGTAATAACATAATTTTAATGTGATTATTTTATCATGAATAGTTCAGCCAGGTACATATAATCCAAGAGATACGTGTATGTGACATTAATTATCATTTGTACTGGCTGTTTTCTTGTAATTACTCATAACCCTCATCTATTACAAATCCACATTTCCTACAGTAGACCTCTCCATGTTCTCTTATTATATCCTTTGAACCACAGTCAGGACATCTTGCAACACCGTATTTCTTAAGATTTTCCTTTTCCTTCTTGGTCAGTTTTTCCCTGTTCTCCTGTTCAGGTTTATTCTGCTCAGTGCTGCGGTTGATTCTCTGGTCTGTGTTTTCTTTCTGGTTGATGCTCTCCTTGCTCTTATGCCAGTTTAATTCTTGATTTATCAATCTGTGACTCTCCTCGTTTGCAACCCCTGTGATTCTCTCATTCTCAAATTTCACGGCTTCTATGTCTATAGCTTTTCTCTTCTTTTTTGTTGCTACACCTGTCTTTGAGTTCTTCTTGTTCTTTGTTATTCTCTTAGCCATCTTTTTCTTCCTAACAGTCCTTGTTTTCTTCACCATCCCCCTCACAGAGTATATTTTACAAGTATCCTTTTTAAATCTTACCCTTGATTTATTTCTTCTTATTATATGCCAAGATGTATTACTCCTGCTCTTATTTCACTGTCACTGATTTGGCGAGGTTTCTTGGTTTATCAGGATCAAGCCCCCTCAGCACAGCCAGGTGATAAGCGAGTATCTGTATGGGTATTATCATTGTGATTTCATTGCAAACACCAAACTCAGGAACTTTAATGAAATAGTCAAACACAGGATTATTCTTCGATGCAATTCCGATTACAAAGCCCCCTCTCGCCTTAACCTCCATAGCATTGCTCAAAATCTGTTTTTCCATTTTATCTGATACGAGAGCAATAACAGGAACATCTTTCTCAATTAAAGCAATCGTACCGTGCTTTAATTCTCCTCCTGCAAATCCCTCTGCATGAAGGTAAGAGACCTCTTTGATTTTTAAAGCTCCCTCCAACGCAGTTGGATAATCGTAGTTTCTGCCTATCAGGAAGAGATTCTCCTTTTTGCTTTTAATAATCCTATCACCCAAACTTCTCAATCTGTCTTTGTTCTCTTTGATTATCTTGGCAACTTCATTCGATACTCTCTCAATAATTTCTCTGCCTTCATCAAATTTTTTTGTTAGAGTGTACGCTAATAGTGTGATAATAGCTATCTGCGCTGTATAACTCTTTGTGCTTAAAACGCATATCTCAGGACCTGCATTCATCATAATATTGTAATCTGACAATCTCATAAGAGTGGAGCCGAATACATTGATTATTGATACAATCTTTGCATTCTTTGCCTTTGCCTTCTTTACAGCTTCTAACAAGTCAGCTGTTTCTCCTGATTGCGATACAGCAATGATTAAACTCTTATCTGAAATAAAGTTTTCATACCTTGAGAATTCACAGGCAAGAACCGGCTCGACTTTCTTACCGGCGATTTCAGAGAAAATATAAGATGCGGAAACGCAAGCATGGTAACTTGTGCCTGCCCCGACGAAAAGCACATTATCCGCTTTCTCAATCTCTTCAACAACATTATCAATCAGTTTTTTGTTTTGTTTGACTGCATTCTTTATTGTGAGACCCTGCTCATTTATTTCTTTTATCATAAAATGCTTATACTTACCCTTCTCTGCCTGCTCAATGCTCCATTCAATCTTCTCTGTTTTCTTGTTTATTCTCTTATTTGTTTTGTAGTTGTAAAACTCTGCATCTTTGTTTAAAATGACCATCTCCCCGTCATTCAGGAATATAATCCTGTTTGTGTACTCGAGAAATGCGGGGATGTCAGATGCCAGATAAAAGGTCTTCTCTCCTTTCTTTCCTTTCTTATTTGTGACTCCTACAACAAGGGGACTCCCATTTCTGACGCCAATCATCAGATGCTCATCTTTTAAAGCGTTTTCATACAGGACAACAACAGCAAAACTTCCTTCAATCTTATTGAATGTTTTTATGCATGCATCAACAAAGTTATTTCCTCTTTTCATGAAATACTCAATCATGTTTGGTATAATCTCTGTGTCTGTTTCACTGTAAAAGTTGAATCCTCTCCCTTTTAAGAAGTTCCTCAGTTCCTGAAAGTTCTCGATAATCCCATTGTGGACAACACAGATATTCCTGTTATTTGAAAAGTGAGGATGAGCGTTTAATTCATCGACTCTGCCGTGAGTCGCCCATCTGGTGTGCCCAATACCCATACTTGACTTTACGCTTGAATTAAGGTTAAAGTTACTTATCCTGCCTGTCTTTTTTATAACTTTAATGCTGTCTTTGCTGTCCTTTTCCACCCAGGCAAGGCCGAAAGAATCATATCCCCTGTACTCCAATCTTTTGAGCCCGTTCACAACGATGCTGTTGACATCCTTTCCAATGTTTGATTTGTAACCTATTATTCCGCACATGCCACTCTGTTAATAGGTAATTATATTTAAGTATTATTAAAGAATTGATTATACCATTAAAAAGATTTTTTTAATACATTTCATCTTCATTTGGTTATAATTTAGCACAAGTTTTTTATTATTATATGCAATAATCCCCTTATGTTTAGAAAGATAGCTATTTTGGCCTCAAAGCAGGATGTTGCAGGTCTGAATATAAAGGACTCTCTCATAGAATTGTTTCCCTTCTTAAAATTGGACATTGCATTTGATGATAATCCTGTATACGCCTTGAGGGATACGATTAATAGTTTTGATGTAAAACTTTACACTCTTAACTCTGACTCAATCAATGCTGAAAATATCGATAAACGCATTGATGCTGAATTGTTCGTCTTCATAACGAAGCATAAATCAAAGTCAGGCATTCCAAGTTTGTGCGTTCATACCCAGGGGAATATTGGAGAGGCCCTGCTCGGTGGCAAACAGAGACAAATATGCATATCTCCTGCCTGTTACTTAAAGCAGGCGTTTAAGAATCTCTATGCTTTGAATACAATACACTTTGATGTTGTTCAGGAGGTAACACACCATGGCCCCTATATAGAGAAGCCATCTTTTTTTATAGAAATCGGCTCGACAGAAAAAGAGTGGGGCAATAAAGAGGCAGGTTTAATTGTTGCAAATGCATTGATGAAGACGCTTAAACATGTTGAACCCTGCATTTCTGCCATTGGAATTGGAGGACTGCATACAACTCCCAACTTTAAGAAGATTATTCTCAATACAAATATAGGGCTTGGACATTGCTGTGCTCATTACAACCTGCCGGATTTAGACGAGACGATGCTTGAACAGATGATTGACAGGACAGTACCAAAGCCCTCTTTGATTATTCTTGACTGGAAGGGTTTGAAAAAGGAAAAGGTCAGGATTAAAGAAATTGCAGGCGAATCTGCTCAAAAACACAATCTCAAGCTTGTGAAGACAAAGGATTTTTAGTCAAGTTCATTAATTATCTTTATTCTCTATAAAAATCATAAATCAAAACCTTTAAATATGACCTGTATCTAAAATTGCCAGAACTCAAATCCACGGAGGTGGAGCGAAATGAAAAAAGATTGGAAAAAATTGTTCGCCATGGGTGAAGATGATGATGATGACGATGATGACGATTATGACTACTCTGATGATGAAGAAGAAGACGAAGATTGGTAATTCGGATTTGACTTGTAAGAACTAAATTTCTGATTTTTTTTGATTCTTTATTTTTATGATTACGCCAACTCATCTTATTTTCTTTTTTTCTTTTACTTCTTTCCTTTTATTTTCTTTGTCTTTTTTTACTTCTTATTTGTTCTTTCTCTTTTCAAAGTTTATATTTTCAAATTTTATGCTTCCCTTTATCTTTCTCATATTTATCCTTCTTATGTTGCCGATTATTCCGGAGGGCAGCACTCCTTCGCTTATCGAACTCGCAATCGTTTTGAATAAAAACACTCCTGGTTTCCTTCCTATAATCTTAACTTCCTTTATTTTTCTCAAGAAATAAAATGAGGCGGCAAATCTTGCTATTCCCGAAGAGAGGAATATTAACTGATATTTTGAGAGTGGAATCTGTGGGATTAATGTACTTAGGTTAATTCTTGTTCCTATAAAAGCACCCAACATTGATCCACTGAATATAGCAATTCCTTTAAAGAAGTTAGAGTAGGCAATACACCTTGACCTTTTAGCAGGCGTAACTGCATCATAAATATAATTTGAACTGCTCAGCGCGAAGCCAGCCCACGCGATTCCCATAAAAGCATTGACTCCAATTAAGTAAACAGGACTTCTCGACAGCATCCACAGTATAGGATAAAATGATATAATATATCCGTTTAATGCTAAAATTGCTTTGTTCCCTATCTTGTCTGAAAGTTTTCCCCAGCTTTCAAATGTTAAGAATGTCGTTATAGCCATAGTAATGTCTATGGTAACAAAAAGTGTATAACTAAACTTTAAGTCCTTGAGTATGTACGGTGTAAAGTAAGGTGAGGATATAGCTATACTCGTCCACATAAAAAATAGATACAACACAAAGATTCCGAAATTGTTGTACCTCATTCTCCTTATGAATTTTAATAAACTGAAATAATGCTCCCTGCCTACTTTATACTCTGGCTCATACATTTTCTTCACAAAGAAGAAGCTAAATAACCTTGCGATTAATGATATTAAAAATAAAATGGCGAATCCTAACAATGTGTTTACCCCGACGAATTTGTTGAGTAAAAATCCAGACAATAACACCGTTATAAAATTCGTTGCCTTGAGAATTTTATTCCTCCTGCCGAAAAAATGTCCTGCGTTTTCGTTTACTATGTCACCGAGCCAGCTTGCATATGGTGCATCTATGAGAGAACCGCTTATTGCGAATATTGAGAATAAGATTATAGTCAGGTTTACACTCTTCCATATCAAAGCGTTCAGCATTAAGGGAATCCATATCAACGCCTGTGTCAGTATAGAGTAAAGTATCATCCTCTTTCTGTTCTTTGTTCTATCAACGACCTCTGTGCTTATAAGCTGCGAAAAGGCAGAAAGTATTGAACTTAAAGAACTCAACAGGCCAATCTGAACAGTTGTTGCTCCTAATCTTATGATAAAAGGGCTTATGAAATAATGTCCGCTTCCCTCCATTATGTTGAAGCTTACACCATCATAAATGGAATATCTTCTGCTTCTCTTTTTTAGATTTTTTATTTTTTCGTTCTCCTTCATTTCGTCGGGGTTTAGGTCTCTACTTTTTCGCTCTGCAGGCAATAATTTTATTTTATCGCTGAATCCTGTTTCTTTTTTTAATGATTCAAGAATTCTTTTCTTAACTTCTTCCTCGCTGTGTCTAACGCTTCTCTTAATTATGTGATTCCTGTTTATTCCAAACCTTCCAGGTCTTCTCATAAAATAAAGCAAGGAGGATTATTTAATATTATTTTACAATCACTAATTGATAGTAAACTAGTATACTAATATTAACAAAAACAATATTAACTATTTTGCTGTTTTTCTTCCAATTAACATAGTGTGCCCTATTTTTAGAACCGCAAATAAGAGAATCTGTCTGAACGATGAAAATAATATAAAAACAATAAAAGAATTTTGGGATATTTTTCAACAGGTTAAATTCTAAGAAGCTTTTAATCGGTCTATTTCTTTGCAGGTTTCTTTGCTGCTGCTCCTTTTGCAACTTCTTCCTCTTCTGGAACGAGCTCTTTTATAATCTCCTCTGGAATCTTTGCTTCTCTTAATTTAGACCTCAAGATTGATTTTTCCTTTCCTTCGTTCTCCTTCAGGATTGCATTTGCTCTCTTGACAAACTCTTCATGTCTCTCCTTTATCTCTTCTGCCAGCTCCTTCTTTTCTTCCTCAAGCGCTTTAAGTTCCTCAGCACTTAACTCTGTCTTACCTGATGAGATTTCTTTGTCAAACTTTCCTTCGTTGATTAATTTTAATGCCTCTTTATAATCTTTGCCTTCAACCATAACTCCCATTGAACCTGCAGTTCCTACGATTTCCTTTACTTTCTCCTTCATTGTCACTCCTGTTAGAGCATCTTCTTTCATTTTCGCAACCTTTATGACCTGTTCAATCTTTAAGTCGGCGACTTTTTCTGCGAGAGGGTTTCCAGAGCCCTTGTTAATTCTGGATTCTTTTTTTATTAATTGTGAAGTTGGTGGTGTTCCAACTGTGACAGTAAATTCTTTAGTATCAGAATCAACGATGACTTTTACAGGGACTTGCATTCCCTTGAAGCTGGCTGTTTTCTTGTTTATTTCAGCGACAACCTGTCCTATATTAATTCCTAATGGTCCCAAAGCAGGTCCTAATGGTGGAGCAGCTGTTGCCTTTCCTCCTTCGACCAAAACCTCAACAGTTTCTTTTCCCATAATGAAAGTGGTTTTGCCATTCGTTTATAAAGTTTTTGATAATCGCTGTAATTGGATAATCATAGTAGTTGATAAAGTTGATGGCACCGTCAACCGGATTTTAGGATTCTCTTAAGCGTATATGTTATATCCAATTGCAAATCAGTTTAAAATTAGAAAAGGAGCCCACTATTTCATCTTTTTAATTCGTTTATTAGGTCTTCTGTAGAGTAAACTTTGATTTTGTCTTGAATTTTTAATTTTTTATCGTTTGACCAAACAGCGCATTTGAGTTTTGTTGCTAGGGCTAGGTATTCTGTATCTTTTGGATCAGGAGAAAATTTTTCTGTTTCACTAATTAGTGATTCGAATTCTTCGTAAGGTATTAATTTTATTCTTTTCTTAATAATACTCATGAATCTTTCAAACTCTTCTTCTGTTCTTTCAGTTTTCTTCATAATCAAATCTTTGTATTTTTCAAATTCTTCAAATATAAATTCTACTGAGAAAAGATTTAATGAATTATCAAATATCAAATCTGAAGTGGCACTGATTTTTATTAAAGCAGCGAATAATATATTGGCATCAACGACAAGTTCCATTTATTTGCCTCTCTTGTGTCTCGCTGCAACTTTCTTGCTCACTTCTGCTCCTAACTTTAAAGCTTCTTCTTTAGTGAATGTACTTTTAGATTTGAATTTTCTGAGAAATTCTAAATCTTTTATTTTTTGGCTGAATGCTTGTCTTGCTACTTCAGACCAGTTTATTTCAGGAAAAGATTCCATTTTATGCCTTAACTCACCCGGAACTGCCAGAGTCATGTTTACCATTTTATTTACCTCTTTATGTGTATACACATATTGTATGTGTACTTATATATAAATCTTTTGTTTTTTGAAATCGTGGGCTCTTGTGTTTAAGCTCTAACAAATTGGTTCAGGATTAATTCCCAAACTCTTCGTTCAGATAGTAGGTTTATATCTCTAGATCCTTGTTCAGCTCACTTGCCTCACCGCACTCATTTTTATATGATTTTATCAATTCACTTGCTCA
>CAYLQB010000001.1:0-33874 GCA_964385745.1 uncultured Methanosarcinales archaeon | reverse complement strand
TTTGAGAAATACACTTGGGATGGTGTTGAAGGTTCTTGTTCCAGTCAAGACCAATGTTTGTTAGACCCAAATGGTAAGCCCGATGTTGTTGATGTTAAGGAATGGTTTAAGAAGGGTCAGGGTAGTAAGCCAAAGTGTGTTAACTCAGGAACTTTTGTCTTTGACCATTATTGTGATAATGGTGTCTGGTCAACCAGAACAAAGCAGTTAGCGAGGTCAATGCTTGGTTTTGCTGTTAATAAAGAGCACAGTTCTGATTATTCTCTATATTGCGGTAATATTCGAGAGGTAAGCAATTTTCTAAATTATGAACCAATACAATCTTCTGATATAATTGCCCAGGATAACACTTGCAATCTTAATGGTGCTGACTGGACTCATGCTCCCCCTGATATTGATTGTGTTCCTTCCCTTTGTGCTTTAAAAATAGGGAATGGTCCAACTCTCATTGGTGTTCCTCTAAACTGGAAGGTTAACACAGCTGAAGATGTAGCTCCTTTCAATTACCTTGAAATTTTATTTAATAAGAGTGCTGATTATTGTGATAATACTTTGAGTTCTAATGGTTGGAGTGCTTGTCATCATAATGATGTTTGGTATAATCCTGATTTACAGCTTATAATTTATAGCAAGCAGGGCATTAATTTTAATGGGGTCTCATTCTTTAATAATCCATTCGAGGCCTTGTTTAATGCTTTGAAAGGTCTATTTAGTTCCCAAAATAGTGCAGATTTGGATAAATTAAATAATATTCAAAGCTTCAATAAATTGTTTATGTTAAAAAAGGATTCAGCAAACAAAGAAATAATTGGATTTGTAAATGGAATTGGAGATACTTCTTTGATGATGTTATCCTACAATGGCTTTGAAACTAATATGTGTAATGATATTAATAAGATTCAGGAAGGTTCTTGCTCTAGTTCAGGGACTTGTGCTTATGATGTTCTCGCTTTTAAGACCCCTGATATTGATGCTCCTTTAATCAATTATTGGTCTGATTTGACAGGTTCTTTGAGAGTTTCTGATATGACATCAGGAGAGTGCCCTGTCCATGTTTGTTATGCTAATAGTGCAGAATGTGTTGATGACACTCATTATAAAGTTTGTAAAGCTGATGGTTCTGGTTGGAATAATGAGGTTGCTTGTTCTAGTAATCATGTCTGTTATGATGGTCAATGTGTAGCTAATCCCGGTCCTCTCTGTAATAATAATGGTGTCTGTGATTCTGGTGAGACACATCAGAGTTGCCCCCATGATTGCCATTTAAATTGTCAATGGTGTGGTCAGGACTGTGTTGATTTTAACCCAGGTATGAATTGTCTTGATGTGCCGCCCCCTGCAGGTTATTCTTGTGTAGAAGTCAATGGTGCGTGTGTGAAACAACGGAATAATGGTCAATGTTCGCAGAGTGGTCAACCTTGTGGTGATGCTACTGACTGCTGCCAATCTTATTCAGCGATTGTGCATGGTGTCAACACATGTTTTTACAATGCACGATGCAATGAGCAAGGTTCTGCTGCTGGTGTTTGTTCATTTACAAGTCAGGTTTGCAATGCTAATGAGGTCTGTACTGAGAATGGTTGTGTTAATAATCCTCCTGTTAGTAAGTGTGGTAATGGTGTTATTGATCCTGGTGAGGATTGTGATTACGATGTGCAGGGTAAGGATGTTTTGGGTGGTGAGACTTGTGTTAAGTTAGGTTATAAGAGGGGTAATTTGAAGTGTAATCATGCTACTTGCAAGTTTGATATGAGTGCTTGTTCAAATAATCTTCCTCCTGTTTGTAATCATAATAATCGTTGTGATTCTGGTGAAACCCCTGCGAGTTGCCCTGATTGTCCTTGCCATTCAGATTCTGAGTGTAATGATAATAATCCTTGTACTACTGATTCATGTAGTAGTAAGAGGAAGATTCATTGTTATAGGAAGGATATAACGTCCGGTGAATGTCTTGATGAGGAGGATTCTATTGTTACTGGTCCTTGTAGGCATTCTAATAAAGCAGATGGTACTTCCTGTGTTACGAATGATGGTAAGAATGGTATATGTTCCAATGGTGCGTGTGTCGCTCCTTCTAAAGTTGAAACATGCCCATCTGGGCAGGAATGCACTTGTTGTGATGCTAATCCTGCTGAGGACAGTGAGGGAAATCCTATAATTCCTATCCATTTAATTTATGATTGTGATAATAATCAAAACCCTGTTCGTCCGGTAACACTATGTGTTAAGGACTGTCCTTCTTCTGCGAAGGGTTATTGTACGCCTACCTCCTCATCTGATACATGTACAGGCCATTCCGGTCGTGCAGGTTGTTCTTGTGTTACTCCTCAAAGTAAGGGACCTGTTTGTGGTCAGTCAGGTACATATACTAATAGTAATGGGAAAAAGTGGGATATTTTTGCTGAAAGGGGTTCTGGGAACTGTCCGGATTCCAGTAAAGTATGCTGTTGTTACGACATTGAACCAATACCTTCTTCAGGGTAGAGGTGTCTCTCAAAACTCTCGAAAGATTTTTTTCCTTGTGTTTGTTCTATCAAAACCTTTTTATATTCCTTTGTTTTGTATTGTTGTATACTTGTTGTATTGTTGTTGATTTAACTTAAAAAAGAGGTGTGGTTGGTTGTTGTTCGGCAGATTTAAGAGGGAGAGAGTAAACAGAAAAGGGCTTGTTAAAAGCAACAGGACTTTATTAATAAACAGGAAATCGCAGATTTTCATATTTGCGGTTGTGGGTGTTGTTATATTTGTTGTTTTTTTGGTTCTCTTTCTCTTGTCCTATTCTCATTATAAAAACACTCTCAGGAGTGGTATCCTCTCTTCTTCCTATCAGAAGGGGTTGTTATCCATTGATACTCAAATGCAGAATTGCCTTAAAAATTCTGCAGAGAGATCATTAAAACTTATCGGTGAACAAGGAGGTTACATACTCAAAACACAGGGAGGTAGGACACCTGATGATTTTTCCATAAATGGCATTAGATTAGTTGGTAATCAGGTTAAAATAAAGAAGTCCAGATTTTATATGAGTTATTGGATTTTGGCCAGTACTTATGACCTCCCGCCTTCTTATCCCCTGTTCGGTTCTTGTGGTTATCCTTATCTTCCTCTATTGGAACAGAGTAGGATTCACCCGCTTGGTCCTTCCTATCCTACAATTAAGAGAGATATAGAGAGTTTTGTCCTTAATGACTTTGAGAACTGCTTCGACCTTAAGAGTTTAAATAAAACCTTCAATGGCGAATTATCCCTTGTCGGAGCACCTTATGTTAATGTTTCATTTGATAGAAAGGCAGTTGGCTTTAAGATTTATTATCCTGTTAAATTTTTCAACAAAGTCATTTCTGCTAAATCATATGAAGTTCAGTTAGATTTTAGGAGAATTTATGATGTTGTAAACAAGGCAGTTATTTCTGATGTCAACGATGCAAGTTTTGATATTAGTGATACTACAGCAGAATACGCTTATCCTAACAGTATTCATGTTGAAAAAGTTATTGACGGAAAATTATATGATGTTATCGCTGTTAAGGATTACTCTTTTAAGTGGAAGGATGGGAGTCCTTATACATTCTATTTCCTCAGGCAGAACAGGCCGCCTGTGTTAAAGAATCTGAATAAAAAAAACAGTGATGGAAAATATTGTTATCAGCGGATTGATAATCCTATTGGAACTAATCCTGCGATATGTCATAACAGTATGCAGTATATCAATTTTACAAACTGCTCTGTTGATCCTGACGAAGATTATACATTTATATTAATTAAGGACATGGATAATGATTTAATTCAGACAAATATTTTCAAACCGAACGCCAGTTTCATAGGTAAAAATGTTACCTACACAATTTCTGTTTATGATCTTTCCAAGGAATCTGATTGGCAGGAGATAAATATAAGTGTTGAGTGTTGCGGGACCTGCTGCGATGATACTTATAAAGGTAAACAACCTGGTGAGACATGTAATCTCGCTTCAGGTGCTATGGGTCATTGTACTTCTAATTTAATATGTAAATAGGGAGGTCTTTTAATCAATAAAGGCAAGTAAGAAATATAATCTATTCCTAAAGTCCTCCTGGGCAGTTCTTTACCTCTCCTCGTTGTTTCCTGCTATGCTCCTGTTATGTCTTATTTCTTCTGTTATTTCCTACCTAATTTAGAAAGATTTAAATAATAATATATTTTGTTAGTGTATAAATTAATGTGATGCATAAAAATAAGTTATATAACAAGTTTTGACCTATTTTTATGTTATGCATTGAAGTTTAGTCCATTTGTGTATTGAAAGAATTAATCATAAAAGAGGTGTCGTTTATGAAGACAAGCAAACTTTTTTCAGAAATACTTTTAATCCTTGTTGTGTTTGGCTCGTTTCTTATTCTCGCCCAAACAGTAAGTGCTGGCTGTTGTGTTCACAATAATAATATGGGTGTTACTCCTGCATCGGTTGAAGCTGAATGTAACAATGGTTTTTATGTAGAAGCTGACTGCAATGACCCCGCTTTACAGTATTACGCCCAAAAGGGTTGTTGTTTTGTAATAGATAATATTAATGTTATACATCCTTATTTCGAAACTAATTCTTGGTGTGATGATATGGAAGGTGTATTTCATCCGGAGATAAATAATGCTAATGAATGTAGGCATATACCCCAGGATTATTCGTATGACTGCACAGAAAATTATGGAGTCGGATGTATTGAAAATTCAATGTATTATTGTAAATCCAATGGAGAACTTGTGTCTAATTGCTCGGAGTGTGGTACTGATTTATGTACAGCAGCGGGTTTATTCTGTGATCAAGAATCTGGTTTTTGTGTGGAGAATGAGCAACAACCTGTTCAGCCACCAAATGTAATGGGAGAGGGAGTTATTTATGGTTATATTAAAGATGAGGAGTCCAGTCCGATTGCTTATTCAAGGGTTATTGCATATTCAGATGAGCATAGTTACACGGTCTTATCGGATGAAAATGGCTTTTATAAATTAATTAATTTACCTAATGATAGGTACACATTAACTGCAATGAAAATAACAGCGGGTATGAAATATGCCCCCTCTTCGACCTTTATCACCTTGACTGATAATGGACAAGAAGAAGTTAATTTTACGCTTGTGAGTGAAGGAGAGATTTCCTGTAATCTGGATAATGTGGGTTTTTCGGCTGAGCCCCTGAGAGGTAAGCCATTTGTAAAATTAATATGGTCAGTACCTCACGAGTGTAATGATTTTAATGGTTATATGATAAAAAGAAAAAACTCAAATTTTAATGAGATGCTTCCACCGTATGCTACTTCTCTGGTTGATAAAACTACCCAGTGGGATACAGGATATAATTACTCCATTTATATTGTTCATTCTGATGGTTCTCTGTCAGAGCCCTTAACTGCTTCAATAATGACAGGTAATCCTCTGTGTGAAGGTGTTCTCCCTAATTATGAGTTCTGTTATAATGGAGAAGAGAAAGATGCCCTGGATGCTAATTTGAGAATGTCATGCGATGAGGATAATCACCTGGCATTTGCTCCGCTCTCAGAGGGAGTATCATATAATTGTAGTAACTATAATGCAGTATGTGTAGAACTCCCTAATCATAAGACAACCTGCAAGAAACCAAATATCTGTGCCAACTCAGGCAATCCTCTTGGTTTATTTTATGATGAAGGTACTTGTTTGAATACTAATGACTTCTGTTATTATGATTATTCAAACACAATATTGGATGCATGTAAAGATTGTGATTCATTAACCTGTTATGATCTTGATTCAAAGGATGCTTGTTTAGGTAACAGTTGTGGGCTTAACTGCAGTTGGAAGGACACTAACACCGAGCTTAATAAAGGGATATGTTATCCTGAAGTGAGTACTCAGAGTAATTGTGATGTTTGTAATGGTCTCTTTATGAACTGCACGCCCTCTGATTGTAGTTTGTTGGGAAAGTGTGTCATGTCATCATCTGGATGTGAGGCATGCTCTGACCATGTAAGATGTGAGGATTATTCAACCGAACAGGCCTGCGAGGGTTCTGGCTGGGACTCATCAAACTCTTGTCTGCCTGCGAGAAGCACTGATTCATGCGGTCTGGGTGTTTGTCGTTGGATAAACAATAAATGCGTTAAAGATGCGAATGGAGATTCAGAAGCAGATTGCATCAACACCGAAAATGTTGATTATGAAAATTGTATAAATGATACCAAACCTACTGACATAACCTGTTTAAATAACAATTTAGTAATCAATGGGAATAATCCTGTATTATCCTTTAAGGTTAGTGATAGTGCTCCCCAATATATTAGTTTAGTCAATGCCTCTTACTGTGTTGACTCTGATGGTTTGTGCTGTCCTGATACTTCTGCTAACCTTTCAGAAGATAGGAGGAGTTTTAACATTAATCTCTTCAAAAATCCTGTTCTCTCTCTTGCAAATAATGGGGTTTATTATTTAAGATATATTACAACTGATCAATTCGGTACTCATAGTAATTTAAACACAGTAAGGTTTTATTTGGCAAGGTCGAACTTGTCTATAGTTAATTATCTGTTTAGATTCTCCAATGCCTCAGACATTTATAATTTATCCGCCTTTGTACAGCTTTCCAAAAGAGCGACTTGTTCTTATACAATATACCCACCTATCCTTTCCGAGCCGACATCGGACACTTCAGGGAGGATTTCATCTTTTATGTTTGTTAATTTTTATAATGTCACGCCCTGCACTTATATTATGAATCTGGACTGTAAATCTGAAGATGGAAAAGATGAACTTTATAGGCAATTACTTGTTAAGGGCATTGGGAAGGGGTACATCAACCTGACTGTTAGCCCTGTTAAATACTCAAACACAAAGATTCCTCTGCTTACTTGGGGTCATTATAATGTTCGTGCTGACTTCACCCCAGGAGTTAAGATAAACAGTATTTATCTGAAAATACGAAATGGTGAAGATGGCGTACTGCTGAAACCTCTTAATGAACTTAACTGTGGTAATGATTATTGTAGGTATACATTTACACTTGACAAAACAGACAATAATGATAAAAAAATCGCAGATTTGAGGGGTATTCTAGGTGAGTTTGTTGTTAATGCTACCTTAAACGGCGGGCCGGTTGATAATAAAGATATTAATGGTATTAATTTTGCCGTTTACATGACTGCACCGGAAGTAACTATTATAATACACTAAACTTAAAAGTAAGAATGATTTTTATGGAGGTCATAATATGTTGAAGAACAATAAGGAAATTTTCTTTTTGATATTGTTATTCCTGCTTTTATTTCAGTTAAAAACTGTCTGCGCCACTGTAGTGGTAACCACTCAAACACCATCCATAATTGCTAATTTCACCGATTCAGTCACGGTCTTGGATGCGTCTCTTCTTGACACTAGCAATTCCAACCAGGTGGCTCTTAATCTGATTTCGCAGTCAGATGATAATACCTCCTTTACTTATCAACCGTATACTTCTTTAGTTGATAAGCATACTTATAATTTTAGCATTGAGTATATGGACCTGTTTGGTAATTATGGAGAGAGATATACACTTTTCACTATTAATTTATCGATGAGAAAACCTACTCGCTTAAGTATTGAAACCGTTGATTCTCTTACTTTAGGTCAGAGCGGATTCTTTAAAGTTTATGCTTATTTTGATGGTAATACAAGAGAGGATGTGACCCACAGTTCAAACCTTAATGTTGATACTTCATCTTCAAATAAGATTAACATTGACCTGTCCAGATCAACAATAACAGCAACAGGCGTGGGGTCAGCAACGATAACTGCAACATATTTTGGAGAATCAGATTCAAAAACTGTGACTGTTGAGCCCCTACCTTTCATAATTAAAATTCTCCCAATGGCTGACTCTGACAACAAAATTCATGTCAATTCAAATATTGTCAATATATCTGTTATCACATCATCACCAGCATCATGTAAATGGAGGAGGAACCCGTCTGTTTCATGGGAGGATTTTCAGTCATCGGACAGCACTAATACTCAATTTAATTTTTCTGATTTTGAAATAAGTGGAAGTATGGATTATATTAACGGTAAAACTTTTTACGTTAAATGTCAACATGATACCGGAGGAGATTTTATCTATAAGAATTACACTTTTATCTTAGATAATGCTTTTCCACAAATCACTTATATTTCTGCGAATCCCCAGATTATAACGGAAAGTAATCCTTCAGGTTATTACTCAAGTTTAATACTTGTCAATACAAGTGAGGATATGGTTTGCAAAATAGACAATGATGAAATTTCTAATTTTGATAATATGCAAAATTACTTTTTTGATTATAACAACCTTACGAAGGAGAATGTTTCTGATGCTAGTACATACTCTAAAGAACACTTTTTTATTTTTGAGACAAAAGAAGATAATGCTGATTTTGATTTTAATATCATCTGTAAAAATTACTTGGGTGTTGAAGCGAAAAGTTCTGTTTCTGTAAGTGTAAATCCGAACTTACCCTTCCAGGTATTCATCGTAAGTCCGGCAAATAATGGTTTTGCAGGAGAAAATGCAAACCTTGATGTTACTACAACGAAACAGGCAACATGTGATTACTATCTTGATAATGAGACACAACAAATTCCTCTGCCATTAAATCCTAATAATCCCTACGAGCACTATGCTGAAACTAAAACTTTGAGCGATGGTGAACATCATATTTATGTTGAATGTTGTGTAGGAGCAGATTGTTCTGATGACTCTGTTAATTTCATAGTTGATTCAAGTCCCCCTGAGATTACTATGTTAGATGATAGTGTTGCTGACTCATCTAATCCTGATGTGACTAACACACCTAAGCAACTTGATTTCAGTTTCAGCGCGAAGGATGAGCAATCCGGGGTATCTGGTTATGAGTATAAGGTTTATAAGAAAGGTCCTGACTATGATACCCTCATAGCAAATGTTAATTATGCCACCATTGATAATGAAAATAAAAGTAATGGGGGTGTTATTAACTATGAAGCTCAGTTTATACCAGGTAATTATTATGGAGTTGTCCTAACGAATGGTTCAACTTATTACTTCAGGGTAAGGGTTCAAAATGGTGCAGGTCTCTGGTCTGATTACAAAGAGAGTGATGGTGTTACAATCAACACTTCTTTAACATCATCAGAGATACATTTAAGCTTGTTTTATAAAGATGATGGATATTATTATCCTTTATGGTCAGATGGGTACTCTTATCTTTCGAATGTATTTTATTACACTCTAAACCCAAATACTGAATATTACCTTGGAGTTTCTGATGATAACTCTGATTATATCACCTGTGAAAATGGTATATCTTTCAATTTCACTAACATTTCATTATTTGATCTTGATTATGAATGCGTCAGGCCTTCTCCTATTATTTATCCAGATGATAGATTTAAGCCATTCAGCACAACTTCAATGACTGGAGAGTCAAACATAACTGCTTACTATAAAGGAGTTCAAAGTAATGAAACTCTGTCTGTTAAGATTCTTCCACCAAGCAGTATTATTGTTTTACATCCTTTAGCGGATAGTCAAGGCAATGTCTTTCCAACATCAGGCGAATTTGATTTGGAGATACTTGCGAACATAACTAACCTGGACACTTGTAAGTACTCTCAGAATTATGCTTTTAATCCTAACAATCATGGTTCTTTCTTTGAATCTAATGAAACAGATGAGAGTGGTAAAGTACACTTTTTTAAGCATCTGGCGAATATTAAAACAGGAAGCGTATTCTATATTAAATGTACAGACAATTCAGGTGGGGAATATGATAAAAAGCTTACTTTTAAGCTATCAGGAATCCCAAAAATAACATCCTATAAAGTGGAACCATCAGTTGTTTCTTATTACCATAATGAAGAGTTAAGTACGAAATTATATTTGAAGACCTCTCTGGAAGCTGTCTGTAAACTTGAGGATGAGAATACACTTGAGGGGTATACTGTTGAGCCCAACAACTTTTTTGATTATATGAATGATTATCTTAGTTATTCTGAAGGGTCGCATTTTAGTACAGAAAATGAAGACAATGATGATACTTATTCAACAGCGCATTATTATACTTTTAATAACCTAAATGACAAAACAGATTATAATTATGTTGTGCAGTGCAAGAGTCACTCCGACGACCTCTCAGATCCAGTTAGGATTCACTTCTCAACAGACACCAATGCTATCCCAACCGTAACCTTGATTGAACCCAAAGTTCCAATATGGTTATCAAACACTTCGACTTATGGGACTCATGTTATGATAAAGGTCAAAACAAACAGAAATGTTGCTGCTTGCTTTTATTCTAATAACACTGCTGCTGATCCTTATTCTATTACCCCAACCCAATTTAGTAATATGATTGCATTAGGTAATGGCGAATCCAATCTTTGGAGGAAGATGAATAGCGAAGACGAACCAGATAACACTCTCTTCAGTGAAGGAGTAAGAGTTTTGCATGCAGGTAATTTTCAATTTTTAACTGCCTGTGAATTCTATGGTGTCTCTAATCCAGTTGTTAAACTTTTCTCCTTTATCGTTGATTCTTCAAAGCCGGTTATTTATTATGTAAATGATTCTACTAGATATGAGAATCCTGAACAGTCAGCAGACCTTAATAAGTTAAGGTTTAAAGTGTACGCTAATGATAAGGAGTCAGGACTTAAAGAAATCAGGTATGTGGTTTATGAAGGGAAACCACCTGAAGCTAGTGATGAGGAGGATGGTGAACAGATTATTACTTTAAGGAAGATTCCCTGGACTCAGGATTGGATTACTGCTCATAATCTTAATTTAGAATATAATAAAACATATTATTTTAAGGTCTGGGTAACTAGTAACGCAAAGGATAATTATGGCAGAAATATTTTGTCTGCTCCTGTACGGAGTAATGGTGTTTTTATGAACAAGAGTGCAGTAATACTTGAAAGTCCATGTTTTAATCATGTGTGGAATCCAGATAATAATGAAACAGATGTTGATTGTGGTGGTAATATATGCGCTAAAAGATGTAATTTAGGTTACGGCTTGCATTGTGAGCAGGACTCTGATTGTTTATCAGGTGGTTATTGCAATGAAACCAATGAGTGCGATTTTCTTTCTAATAAAAAGAACGAAACAAATCACTGTAATGATGGTAAACTTGATAATGATGAGACAGATATTGATTGTGGTGGTTCTTTATGCGGTCCCTGCAGTATTGGAGAGCAATGTAATAATAATTTAGATTGTAAGAGCAACAACTGTGATAATGGCGTTTGTAAAAAAGAAGTTAAAACCTGTGATGAATCTATTGATTCTGATTGTGATGGTGTCCCAAATGAAGATGACTTATGTCCGGGAACAGAGAGGGGTGCAGAAGTTGATGTTGATGGTTGCTCAGATAATCAAAAGAATGAAACACCTTCTCCGAAAGTAGAAGATAGTGATAATGATGGTATGCCTGATACTTGGGAAATTAACCATGGCCTCAACCCCAATGATCCAAGTGATGCAAATGAGGATCCTGACAAAGATGGTCTGACTAATATAGAAGAATACAGATTGAATACTGACCCTCATGTTGCTGATTCAGATGGGGATGGTTTTAGTGACGGTCAGGAGTATAATGCCGGGACCGACCCGAATGATCCAGATAGTCATCCAGAGGGTCATTCTAAAATGTTCTTATGGATACTTATATTAATTATCATATTAGGGGTTGTTGGATTCTTTGCTTATACACAATTAAGTAAGAATAAAACTCATAAAAAGCCACAGAAGGAAAGTACTCATACAGTTAGCTTAAGAGGTTATTCAACTCCGAAACAAACTTCTTACACAGGTAAGACACAGGGCTCCCAACCTACTTCAGAATATACAAGCGGGCAGTATAAGCAGGCAACTCCCCTGACACCTGATGAACTGGCTTTAATAAGAAGAAGGGCCAGGATAGAAGAGGAGAGAAGAAAATTAATGGATGCGTTTAAGACGTCTAAAAAGACAGACCAGAGTAAGAATATTAAAACTAACAAGAAAAAGAGTGTTAATCGTCCTCCTGAAGCGGCAAATTCTGTAAGTAACAAACAACCCAATGAGCAGGAGATTATAGAAATAGAGCTTCCTAAAGAGAAGAAAAGTATAAATCAGAGTGATGTTTGGGAAAGGTTGGATAAACTTGGGAATAGAATTAAGGGGAAAGATGTAGGTAGAGAACTTAACAGGTTGTCCAAAAAAACGAAAGGAGAAGATGTTTACAAGAAACTTAAAGATTTAGCCGAGCAGAAAAGTAAAAGTAAGAACCGCCGAACCAAGGGGAGCTCACGCAAGAAAGGGAAATGAAGTTAAGATAACGCATTTCTGGAGGTGGTGTTTTGGCGAAAAGAGGTGTTGTGGCCAGTCAGATAGCTTGGATTTTTGTTATTATCGTTGGAGTTCTAATATTGATGATGTTTTTGAGGATTGCAATGTTTCATAAGGCAATCTCAGAGGCAAAGCTCAACCTTGAGGTGGGTTCAAGGATTAGGACTACTATTCAGAGTTTTTCTTCTGGTGATGAGACAGAGGTTACTATAAAAACAGCAGGTGCTAAGATAGAAAATTCTTGCAGAGGAATTAAGATTTTTGGGGGTTCCTCCTTAAATATGAATATATTCTCGAATAAAGAATTGAATCCTCAACTCGGACAGCTTTTTTTGTTCACAAAAAAATTTGAAGTTCCTTTCTATGTTACGAACTTGATTATGCTCGTTGAACCAGAAACAAAATTTATATTTATTAACAATACTAATAAAGTTAGTCAGGATTTGATTGAAGATATAAAATCAGATCTTCCTGTTGGGCTTAATGTTGAGCAATTTGATGGTTCAAGTAATGGCTTAAAAAACGCAATATCAACAGCGAATAGATATAAGAGTAAAGTGAGGATAATCAGTTTCGTTAAGCCAACCGCATATGACTTAGAATCTGTTACAAATAAAGATGTTACCCTCATTTATGTTAAGCCATATTCCAGCCAGTCAGGGTCCAAATATAATAATATTGGAAATCTGACTTATTACACTATTCTAGGATATGGTGAAAAAGTAGAAAGGGAGGGAGTTTCTTTTTATATTGGACTCTCAACTTTAACAGCTGCTTCAGTATCTGATAAAGAGATATATGATTGTAATTTTAATAATTTGCTCAAGAAACTTCATTATTCTATCAAAATCTATTATTTGAGATACTCTAAGTTAGTGACTGACTCAGAATTAAGCCCTGATTGTTTAACAGGGCTGGAGCGGGCTTTACCTCTCCTGAAAGATACAGATGTTTCAGTTAATAATATAAGAGCAGAAAGAATTGAGGATATTAAACTAAATGAAATAAAAGATTTATATGATGAGCTTAATAAGATAAACTCCTTTAATGAGGGGTTAATCTATAATTCCTGTCCTGAAATGTATTAATAAATAGATAAAATTTACTGAGAATTTGTCAAAAATCCGTTAGGTATAATCAAGGAGGTTGTATTATGTTATTGAGAAGAGGTCTCAAGTTAAATAAGACGGCTCAAATAAGGATAATGGAGATAATGGTAGTTTTGATTGTTTTCTCTTTTATGATGCTCTTTGGTTACAGTTTTTATATAAAGTCACAGGAGGCAGCTCTTAACGAGCAGTTTCAAAGTGTTAAAACTTTGAGGATGATTGGAATATCCCAGATTGTCTCACTCCCAGAGTTAAGGTGTAATGATTATTCAACAAAGAACTGCTTTGATTATTATAAACTACTGGCCTTCCATGATTTAATGAAAGAATCTGATGCTCATTTATTTTACACTTCAAAATTCGGAAACTCTTTAATAACAATTAGAGATATATACCCGGATGATAATGAGATTACTGTGTTTAATAATACTCCTAAAAATTATAAAAGTGCTTATGCTTCGAATATAGCTGTCAATATTTATAATGTCTCGTCTGATTCATACTCTCTGGCTATACTAACACTTAAAGTATACAGTTAATTATAATAGAGGTTAAAGATGAATTTGAACAGTAAGAAGGCACAGATGGAAGTATTCGGATTGGCAATTTTTGTGGTAGTGCTTGTGTTTGCTTTTTTGATACTTCTTCAGCTAGGTCTTGGTTCGAATAAATCTCCTGTAAATATCAAAACTGCGGCAAAAAAGAATATGATAGCAGGGAGTTTTGTTGATGCACTTCTAAGAACAACAACTAAATGTTCAAAATATTCTGTTGAAGACCTGCTTGACGATGCTCTTTCCTATAATAAGGGAAGCAGATTGATATCCTGTGTGGACCCGGATGACCCTTCAAACAGAGAAGATTCATTAGAATATGTTAAATTTATCATAAAGAAATCCTTAACTTATTTTGATGAGGAAGGAGATTATTACACTTTTGAAGTATATAAAAATGGTCAGGATGATGCTCACAGGATTAATGATTTAAGTTTCACATCTAAAAATAAAGAGTGTAAATCACAGAATTACGAGACCTTTCCAACAAAGATTCAGACATTCACAGGGGACAACATTCTCATAACTCTTAAGATATGTCTTGACTAAATATCCTATGCAAGGGTAATGGCAGGAAGTGAAAACTGCAAAATTATAAAAAAGTTTATAAAGGTTAATTTATTGTTAATGTACTGAAAGAAAGTTAATGTTTAATTAACAAGCAAAATAAAGGAGGTGTTTAGATGATTAAATCCAGGGAGAATAAGAAGGGAGCTGAGCTTTCTGTTAATGTGATTATTATTGTAATAATTGCCCTGCTGGTTCTTGTTGTTTTAGTGGCAGCGTTTACAGGAAAGTTTATATGGTGGCATAAAGGTGTAAACAATATAACAGCATACTGTCCTGGAACTACTAAACTGCCAGTAGATAGTCCTAGTGCCTGTCCGAGTGGTATTGCAGTTCCTTACACAGGGACTGACCCAAATAGCAAAGGCAAATATTGTTGTATGGGCTAAACATTGAAATTTGTTTTTATTTTATCTTTCTTCTTTTTCTCTTTTTCTTTATCTCTCTGACATAGGGGAATCTCATTATATTGCCGCATTCGAGGCAGGTATACACAACTTTATTTCCTTGAATTCTTACTCTGACATTTAATCCAGGAATCAAGAAAGAATGACATTTTTTGCAGAATCTTCTCTTCAGCTCTGAAGGAATCCTGACCTTGTATTTCATTGATATCCTTCTGGCAATCTCAACATATCTGTTTGCTAATTTCTTTCCAAAGTCAAGGTCTCCTTCCTTATATTCATTAACAACTTTGTCCGCCAGATTAAAGAGTTTTTTTATTCTTGACAGAGCAATCTCTCTCTGTTCACTTGGTTTTTTCTTGTATTTTCTATACTTCTTTTTATCAGTGTGTTTTCTTGATATTTTCTTTGCCTTTGTTTTTTCTGCATGGCTTATTATCTTTTTATCTGATTTGTTATTCTCCTTTGATTCCTTATTTTGCTCTGCTTTTGTATTTCTATTAACCATAATATGACTATTATCGTTAAGCTTATAAAAATTACTAAATTTCTAATGGCTATGGCGAAGGCAATCAGGGCATCAGATAAGATGCTTCCATGGATTGATAAGTACAGACCTGACAAGTTGTCTGACTTTGTTAATCAAGACGAAGCAGTCGCTTTTTTAAAGGAATATATTCTTAATTTTAAGAAATTTCTAAAAAAGAGAAAAAAAGCAGTTCTTCTTTTTGGTCCCAGTGGCTCCGGGAAGACCTCCCTCGCTTACGCACTTGCGAATGATTTTGGACTTGAACTTGTTGAATTAAATGCTTCTGATTTTAGAAACAAGAATCAAGTGTCTAATATTATAGGAAATGCTCTTAGTCAAATGTCATTATTCAAAAAAGGAAAACTCATACTAATAGATGAGCTTGAAGGAATCTCAGGAACAAAAGACCGCGGCGGTTTGTCGGAGATAGCGAAGTTGGTAAACAAAACGAGATATCCAATAATTATAACAGCAAATTTTTTAGATGCTCCCTCACAGGTTCCCTGGGCCTCAAAGTTTGCTTCTTTAAAGAAGCTTTCCAATCTTATAAAAATAAGACCTTTAGATTCAGATGTAGTGTTCCATATTTTAAAGAGGATTGCGAAGTCAGAAAAGATATCAGTTGATGATTCTGCAATGATGAGAATAGCACGGTTGGAATCAGGAGATGCGAGGGCAGCCATAAATGATTTTCAGGTTCTTGCTTATGCTAATATGCTGAATGATAAAGGGATTAAACTTCTTGATTATAGGAATAAGCAATTGTCAATAAAAAAATTTTTGTTTAGAATATTCAAAACAGCTAACCCCACTGATGCGATGCAAATTAATAACTTTGATATTAACACTGAGTTTTTGTGGATTGATGAGAACCTCCCGCTTGAATATTCTGGAGAGTCATTAAATAATGCATACAATCTTCTGTCTTTTGCTGATTTGTTAAGGGCTAGAATTAGAAGGAGGCAGTACTGGCGATTTTTAAGTCCTATAAATATTATGTTAACATATGGAATCTCATCTGCGAAAAATAAGGTGAATAAATCATTAATAAATTATAAAGCACCAGGTAGGCCTCTGAAAATCTGGATTTACAAAAATAAACTGGCAAAAAAGAATTCTATTGCAAAAAAGCTCGCATCGAAACAGCATTCATCATTCAATCAGTCAAAGCAGTACGTGTATTATCTTAAGTTTATGTTCAAAAATAAGCAGTGGCAAAAACAAATAATTGAAGAACTCAATCTTTCAGATGATGAGATTGAGTGGTTGAGGAAATAAGAATCATCTTCTCTGTCATCCTGATGTTACTCTGTTATCATTTATTATTTGTTTATAAATTAAGATTATCTAATCTGTTTTTTCCTCCTTAATTAAATTCCTTATCCTGTTTAATAGTTCTGATTCACTGACTCTAATCTGTTTTGTGCTGTCCCTGAATCTTAATGTGAAATCCTTATCTTTCAGGGAATCGAAGTCAATTGTTATACAGTAAGGAGTGCCTACTTCATCCTGTCTCGCGTATCTTCTTCCTATCGAACCTGATTTGTCGAATACACAGTTAAACTCCTCACTCAGCGTTTTAAAGATTTTTTTGGCATAACTTAGTAACTCTCTTTTGTTTGATAACAGTGGAAAGACAGCGACCTCAATTGGAGCCAACTCCGGTTTTAATGTCAAAACAATATTGCCTCTCTTTTCGTCATACTTGTATGCCTCGAAGAGTATGGCTAAAAATAATCTCCCTATTCCAAGACTCGGCTCAGCGACAACATAAGGGACAATTTTTTCTTTTGTTTCCTCATCGTAATATCTTAAGTCCTTTTTTGAGGATTTGATATGTTTGTTCATGTCATAGGTTGTTCTATTCGCTATGCCCTCAATTTCTTTCCAGCCAAAAGGAAATTTGAATTCTAAATCCCATGTGTCAAGGGAGTAGTGAGCCCTCTCAGTACTCAAATGCTGCCTTGCTCTCAGATGTTCAGGTCTTAGACCTAAGGAGGTGAGGAAACTATGCTCAAAGCCAATCCAAAACGCCTGCCATTCGTTATTTATAATCTTCTTATCAAACGCCTCTCTTAAACTCATCATCTTCTCTTTCTCATTTTTGTTCTGCATGTCATCGCTTAATATGTTTATTCTATAATTCTCAAATTCATTAAAATAAGGGCAGTTATTAATGTCTTTTTCTCTTATAAAATATTCAATCTCTGCCTGCTCAAATTCCCTCGCTCTAAAGAGAAAATTCCTTGGGCTTATCTCATTTCTGAATGATTTTCCAATCTGTGCAATGCCAAAGGGAAGTTTCTTACGTGAGACATCAAGTACATTCTTAAATTCAGTGAATATGACTTGAGCTGTTTCAGGTCTTAAATAAGCAGTGTTCTCTTCCGATTCTGTCGGACCAACATATGTTTTGAACATAATGTTAAATTTTCTTGGTTCTGAGAGTTCGCCTCCGCAGTTTGGGCATTTAATTTTATACTCTTTGATTAATTTAGACAGTTCCTCAACAGGAAGCCCCTCAACATTCTTTTTTGTTTTTTCCTCAATTAATTGGTCAGCTCTAAATCTTTGATGGCATTTTTTGCACTCGACAAGAATGTCAGAGAATTTTGTTGTGTGTCCAGACGCAACCCAAACCTTTGGGTTAAGAATTATCGAGCCGTCAATTCCAACAATATCTTCTCTCTGGTTGACATGTTTTTTCCACCATACCTGCTTAATTTTGTTCTTTAATTCTACACCTAAAGGTCCATAATCAAAAAATCCCGCGAAGCCCCCATAGATTTCAGAGCTTTGGAAAACAAATCCTTTTTTTTTACAGAAAGAGATGATATCACTAATTTTTATATTCTTGGTCTTATCCCCGGCGTTGCTTATTTTTTCCATACCTTAAGTTAAGTATGATTCTTTATAAAATTTTTTGTTTTGATATTGTTTATTAACTTCAAACTTCAGATAATAACAATAACTTGGCTTGTTCTTAACTCCTGGTTATTAAGTTGTTCTCTGGTTCTACTAAAATATGAGGTTATAAACGAAGGAGGAATAAATGGTCGGGAGTTGATGTCATTCAGATTTTCACAGAAAATCTGGTAAAAGGTGTTTGAGGAGGATATTCACTTTGTGAAATCCTCCGAACCTTCCGTGCCTTAACATGAGTAGCATCTTAAGATTTTCATAGAAAACACAAAAAACTCTTTAGTTTTTGTGCAAAGAAAACTGTTCAGGTTTTCTTATGTCTGGTAAAAGGTGTTTGAGGAGGATATTCACTTTGTGAAATCCTCCGAACCTTCCGTGCCTTAACATGAGTAGCATCTTAAGATTTTCATAGAAAACACAAAAAACTCTTTAGTTTTTGTGCAAAGAAAACTGTTCAGGTTTTCTTATGTCTGGTAAAAGGTGTTTGAGGAGGATATTCACTTCTATACTTATTTTATAGAGTAATACAAACCAATTATTCTCCTTACCAAAAATAGTGGAAGACATCCAAGAAGCATACCAACTATGCTCATAACCTAAACTAAAAGAAGAAAATGGGTCGGCGGGGACTTTCATTGAAACTAAAAATTTGGTATTATAGTTTCCAATTTGAACCCCGGACGCCCACGGCTTCAGCGTGGTGCTCTCCCACTGAGCTACCGACCCAATACCACAAAAAAGGATTTAGTTTTTCTTTATAAAGTTTTCCAATAACATTTAGAGAATAGAAAACCGGATGTAAAGTAAAATCAATGATATTAGGAACATTATCTTGTTTAATTTATCCTGTCCCTTTTACTTATCTTATCCCCTGCTTTAGGTAAAACAAAAACTTTTTAATTCAAGTAAGTATTATATTAATATGCTTAACAGGAACAATATCTTTGTCGTTGGAGCCCATCCTGATGATCAGGTATTTGGTGCAGGAGGTACCATAGCCAAGTATTCAGCGCAGGGTAAGAGAATCTTTTCAATCATTATGTCTTATGGTGAGGAGAGTCATCCCTGGCTTAGGAAAAAAATTATTATTAAGATGAGGGTTAAGGAGGCCCGTGAAGCTGATAAGGTAGTGGGTATTTACAAGTCCTTTTTCTTTGGTTTAAAGGAGGGTTCTTTCGCAAGCTGTGCTGAAAAGAGGGGTGTGAAAGAACGCTTAAAAACTTTGATTAAGAAGTTTAGACCTTATATGATTCTCACTCACTCCCTTGACGACTGGCATCCTGACCATGTTGCGACTGTTAAACTTCTCCTGGATGTTTATTCTTCTTTGAAAATGAAAGAAAAACCACAACTTTATTGTTTTGATAACTTATGGAGTCCCATATCAATTAAGAAGAGGAATTATCCAAAATTGTTTGTTGATATAACGCCTTTTTTCAATATTAAATTAAAGGCCTTAAAGTGTTTTAGAAGTCAAAAATCAACAATGATATCTCTGTATTGGAGTGTTTATGTGAGGGCTTTTTTGAATGGTTCAAAAATAAGAAAAAGGTTTGCAGAAGTGTTTTATAGGATAAAATAAATATATGCGGTCCCTTAGTAATAAATAGACCCATTAAAAATTAAAAATAAGGGCTTCAATGAAATGAGCAGGTGATAATAATTAAGAAAATAAAAAGGAAGATTCTGATTGCTACGGATAATTTTTTGCCTAGATGGGATGGTATATCGAGGTTTTTGTTGGAGGCAGTTCCAAAACTCAAGAGTGATTTTGATATTACTATTCTTGCTCCTGACTTCGGTGACATCAAAGAATTTAAAAGGGCGTTTAGTGGTGTTAGGATAATCAGGTTTTCACTTTCAAAAAGAAGGGTTACAGATTATTATTTTTCTAAACCAAAGATATCTGTTATCAACAGAGAGGTTAAGAAAGCGGATATTGTATGGGTTCAGGATATAGGGCCTATTGGCACAATGGCTATGATGAGCGCCAGGTTCTTTAATGTTAGGAGAATAGCTTATGTCCATTCTCTTGAGTATGAACTTGTAGTTGATAGTTTGGGTTTGAAGGGATTACCCAAAACATTGACTTCTCTTTTTATTAAGTTCTTTATACTCTTGGTTTATAACAGTGCTTTGGTCCTGCTTGTCCCGTCGTTTGAAGTTGCTAATCTGCTTGAAAAAGTCGGTGTGGAGAGAGATAAAATTATTGTTCATATGGGAATTAATACTCATAAATTCAGGCCATTTAGCAGCAAAGCTAAAAGAAAAATTAGGAAGAAGCTTCACATTCCAAAGGACAGTTTTGTAATAGGTTATTGCTCACGAATTGCCCGTGAAAAAGATCCTTTAACTCTCTTAAGGGCATTCTCAATGTTGAAACTGAAGAATACTGTTCTTCTTGTTGTCGGTTCTGGAGTTAAAGAATTGGAGGATAAATTTAAGAGAAAGAAGAATGTTAAATTCGTGGGTTCTGTTAATAATGCTGTTCCTTATCTGAATGTTATGAATATTTATGTTTTGCCCACCCTGACAGAGACCTCTTCATTATCCACTATGGAAGCGATGAGTTGTGGTGTTCCTGTTTTAGTTACTCCTGTGGGCTGTTTGAAAAATTATGTGAAGAGCAATTTTAACGGTTTCTTTTTTAAACAAAAAGATTACGTTGGGCTTGCTGTAAAACTTAGAGAAATAATAAAGCATGACAAGCTCAAAAGATTGTCTCTTAATGCAAGAAAAACGATTTTAAGGTATTACGATTTTAATAGGACGGTTAAAGAAATTAGAAAGGTTTTGAATAGTTTATAAAGAGGGGTTTATCATTTATTTTTATAAGGCCTACAAAGAATAATTAAATCCTATCTCTGTTGGTGTTGCACTTTTATTATATTTTCAGAGAGATTAACTTACTGATTCCTTCTTTATTCATTGACACGCCAAATAGAGTGTCTCCCGATGAGATTATAGAATCATTATGGCTTATTACGATGTATTGTGCTTTTTTTGAGTATTCGCTTATTAATTGAGCAAGTTTTTCTGAGTTCTTCTTATCCAGGGCGGCGTCGACCTCATCCAGAATATAGAAGGAAGCTGGTTGGAATTCCTGTATTGCGAATATTAAAGCGAGTGCGGTTAGTGTTTTTTCTCCGCCTGATAAGGATCTTATGTCAAGAAATTTCTCCTTTGTTAATCTTACCCTTATCAAGACACCACTATTGAATGGCTGTTCCTCGTCTTCTAATTTTAAATATGCTTCTCCCTTTGTGCTCAGCTTTAAGAAGAAGCTTTTGAAATGCTCATTGACAAGTTCAAATGTTTTTACGAAAATCTCTTTTTTCTTTTTGTCTATCTCATCGATTAATTTAAGAACATCATCTTTTTCTTTTGTCAATTTTTCTTTTTTCTTCATTAAATCATTATATTCATTCTGAACTTCCTCGTATGTATCAAGGGCTTTCAGGTTTATGTTTCCAAATTCTTCAAGCAGTTTTTCAAACTTCTTTATTTCATACTTTAATTCCGCTTCCTCCTTGTTTTTTAAGATTTCAACTTCCTTATAGTCCTCAAATTCCCTCTCTAACCCTGCAAGTTCTCCGGAAACTGTCGCCTTTTTTAATGAGTTATTATTTATCTTTTGTTCTAATCTTCTAATTTCATCGTTCTTGTTGAGAATTAAGTTTGTTACTTTCTGCAATTTTTCATTCAAAGAATTCTTCTCCTCAAAGAGTTTTTTGAATTTCGCATAGAATTCTTTCTGCAGTTTTTCTTTTTTCTCCAATTCCTCTTTTTCTTTTTTTATTTTTTCTTTTAGTGTTTTTATATTCTTCTCGAATTCTTCTTTTTCTTTAATTATCTGCCTTATAATCTTGCCTGTTTTTTCTTTCTCCTCTTTTATGTTCTCATTTCTTTCCTTCTTGCTCTTAATCTTCTCGTCTAACCTTATAATCTCATTGTTGAATTCAGTTTTTTTCTTCTCAAAGGCATTGAGTTCAGCAACGATAACAGGATTTCTCAATTTTGATATTTCTTTCTTTAAGTCCTGCCTGCTGATTTTTAATTTTACGATTGATTCATTGCTTCTTGATACCTGCTCTTCTATTTTTGATAATTCCTTGTCTATCTTTTTTATCTCTTCATTCAGTAATGTCTTCTCTCTCTTGTTCGCATCCAGATCAGATGTATCAAGGTGTAAGGATTTTTCTCTTTTTATAATGTCTCCTTCCAATTCTCCTTTTTTTCTTCTAAGCTCATTTATCTTTTTTAGATTCTCTTCTCTATCTTTGTCCAATTTTTCTTCATCTGATTCAAGTTTTCTCAATTCCTTCTCTCTCTTTTCAAGCGATTCCATCTCTTTTATATCATTTTCTGCCTGGAAGCTTGTTCTACTCTTTTTTCTGTAACCGCCGTGCATTGCTCCACTTTTCTCGGTTAGGTCTCCATCTAAGGTGACCATCCTTGCCTTTCCTATTCCTATTCTTCTTGCGACATTAAGGTCATCCACAACGAGCGTATCTCCGAATACATATGAGAAGACATTCTTAAATTTCGTATCGCACTTGATTAAATCAGACGCAAGTCCAATTACTCCTCTTACCTTTAACAAGTCCCTTATATCATTCTTTATTTCTGTCTTCCTGATTTTATTTAAAGGGAGAAATGTTGCGATTCCGAGTTTTTCTTTTTTCAGGTAATTTATGCAGTTCGTTGCAGTTTTATCATTGTCAACTACTATGCTGTTTTTTCTGTTGCCTGACGCAACATCTAATGCTAAACTATGCTCACCACTCACATTTCCAAGCTGGGATACAATCCCGTATATCCTGCCAAATTTATCCTTATTCCTTAAAATTGATTTTACTGCGACATTGCTGCTTATTCTCTCCTCCATCCTTATTGTTTTTATCTTAACTCTCTCTATTTCTTCCCTCAAATTGCTTATTTGTTTCTTTAGTTCCATTATCTTTGCCGCAAGTTCAGAATCATAACTCAATGACTTGTTCAATTCCAGAATGGTCTCTTTAAAAACTTGTTTCTGCTTCTTTAAGCTATCGAGCTCTTCCTTGTGTTCTTTCTCAATAATTTTTAATTTTTGAATCTGGCTCTCTATATTTTCTATTTTTATACTTTTCTTATCTTTCTCTCTGAGAAGGTTCTGTTTTTTCTCAATCAGGCCTTTAATCTCTTCATCCTTTTTTTCAATCTCTTTTTCTACATTGTCAAGGTTCTTCTCAATTTCTGTAATCTTGTTTATGTCATGCTCTGATTCAAATGCTTTTATCGATTTCTCTACTTCCTCTTTCTCTTTGTTTATCCTCTCTTTCTCCTGTTCAAGCCCTTTAATTTCATTATTTAGTGATTGTATATTATCATTAATCTCATCAATATCTTTGTTTAACTGTTCCTTTCTTGACATTATTCTCTGAATTTCATTTGTGCTTGACTTTAAGTCCGTTTCTTCTTTAGCAATATTTACTTTTAATTCTTCAACTTCTTTCTGGACTTGAACCTGCTCTTTCTCCCCCCTCTCTTCAATTGTTTCTGAGATTTCATTTATTCTTTTCTTCAACTCTTCTTCCTGATTTTTGTACTCTTTAATCCTGTCTTGAATCTTATTTATGTTTTTGTTGGTGTTTTCAATTTCTCTTTCAATACTCATCTTTTCTTTGGTTTTCTTTTGTATTTGTAAATATAAGAAGGTTGCCTTGTTTCTCTCAATGTTTTCTTTCATCTTTTTGTACTTTAAGGCCTGGTCGTACTGTTTCTTTAACTCTTTCAGGTACGTCTTCCTCTCAGCCAGAACTATCTCCGCCTCCTTTATCCTCCCATCAACTCTTTCCAGTTCATTTAGGGATTTCTGTTTTTTGTCTTCATAACTTTGTATTCCAGCAATTTCTTCAACAACTTCTCTCCTCTCTATGGAGCTCATATTAATGAATTTGTTAATATCCCCCTGTAGAACAATATTGTAACCATCAGGGTCTATCCTCGCATATGACAGGACCTCAAGGATCTGCTGTCTTGTAACTCTTTTATTGTTAATCATATAGATACTCTGACCGTTTGATTTTACTGTTCTCGTAATCTTTAATTCTTCTCCCTCTATTGGAAATACTTTCTTCGAGTTGTCAAATACTATGCTTACAGTTGCCTTCTTGGCAGGTTGTTTTGTTTTTCCCCCGTTATAAATCAAACTCGCTGAGTGTTCCGCCCTTAAGCTTTTACTGCTTAACCTGCCGAGAACGAAGCAGATTGCTTCTGTTATGTTTGACTTTCCACTCCCATTTGGACCGAGTACAACATTAAATTTTGGACTGAAGAATAATTGAGTGTATTTAGCAAATGATTTGAATCCTTCCAATGTTAAGCTTTTTATTATACTCATTTTATCACTTTGCCTGCTCGTTATTCTCTTAAGTTAGTTGTCATTATTTAAATCTTTTGCTGGTCTTGGTTACACTATTAACCGGCTCATTGATAGTTAAATCTGCCTTATTATAATCCAAAAGTTTTTTAAATTGAGGTTTCCTTTTTCAGTTTATGTTTAATCACAGCGTAAAACAGGCACAGATATCAAGTCAGGTCTTTATCTTTATTCTGGCAGCTCTTATTATTTCCTTAACTCTCATATTCGGCGTTAAAACTCTTATCACATTAAAAAAAACAGGCAATGATGCTGCCTTATTAACATTTCAGAAGTATCTTGAAAGGACAATAAATTCTATTGACTCTGGCGAGGAGCTTACAATCAACTTAAATTTACCTTCTAATGTGAGGCAGGTTTGTTTTTGTGGAGAGGGATGTAATCCTTCTTCAAGTAGTGAGAGTAGAGAAGTTGTCCAATATATTAACAATGAAAGAACTGGAAATACGAATAATACTGTCTTTTTAGTTTACAATGATTACAGTGTTAAGCCAATTAAAATTTCTCACCTTACTTCCTCTTTTTTATGCATTAATAAGTCAGCCAGGGTAAAATTAATTGGAAAGGGTAAATCTGTTAGTGTTGAATTGCCTTAACCAGAAATTTGGTTATTAAGTATTCTATTTAACCTTTCTTAACATAAATTAAACTCTGATTAATCAAAACCTTTTTATAAATTAGTTTATCTTCCTGTGTTATGAAATCTGTGGATATTGTATTTTCAAGTGTTCTTGAAAGGACAAAACCAGGTAAGAGCATCAAAAAATACATTAAAATTCTTAAACTGATAGATGCGGAATTACTCAGGAATAATATTAAAGCCAGAACCTTCCTTGGTGGCTCTGTTGCTAAAAACACTTTCTTAAAAGATTCTTCTGATTGTGATGTTTTTGTTAGATTTAATTATTCGCAGTATAAGGATAAGAATGACAGATTATCCGATATTCTTGCTAAGGTATTGAAGAGGTTTAACCCAGTTAGAATTCATGGTAGTAGGGATTATTTCCAGTTTTTTTACGAAAAAACGAAGTTTGAGGTTGTTCCTGTATTGAAAATAAGAAATCCTGATAAAGCACTCAATATTATGGATGCTTCCCCTCTGCATGTTTTGTGGTTCAAGAAGCACTCGGATGAGAAAATTTGCGATTCTGTTAGGTTGATGAAATTGTTTTGTAAGGCAAGCGGGTGTTACGGTGCTGAGTCATTTATTAAGGGCTTCTCAGGTCATGTTATTGATATATTGACGGTTTATTATGGCTCTTTTGAGAAAATTCTTAAAGTCGCTTCCTCTGAATGGAAGAGAAAGTTAGACAACGGCCAGAAGGTTATCATTGATGTTGAGAAATTCTATAAGGGAAAAGCGTTGTTTAATCTGAACAAATCAAAGACAGAAGGCCCCCTGATAGTTGTTGACCCTGTGCAGAAAGAGAGGAATGCTGCTGCTTCTCTTTCATACGAAAAATTTAAGATATTCATAAAGTCGGCTGAATTGTTTTTGAAGAAGCCGTCCTTAAAATTCTTTGAGATTAAGGAATTTGACCAGGATAAAATTGTTAATTTTGCTAGGAAAAAAGGCAGGTTCCTTATTTTGGTAAAAGTTTTGCCGGTTAGGAAAAGTGAAGATGTTGCGGGTTGCAAGTTGTTGAAGGTCTATAACTTCTTATTTAAGGAAATTTTGAGAAATGATTTTGTTATTGAAAAAAAGGATTTTTATTGGGAAAGAGATGTCAATAAGGAAGCAATATTTTATTTTATTGTTAGAAATCCTCAGCTTGGTGATGAGAAAATAATGAAGGGTCCTCCTGTTAATCTCAAGAAGGCAGTTGATAGCTTCAAAAGGGTTCATAAAAGGACATTTGTCAAGGGTAATTTTATATTTGGGATTGAGAAAAGGAAGTATAAGAGTATAAAAAAATTGTTGAACCATCTGTTTAATGAGGATTATGTCAAGCAGAAAGTTTTAAAGGTTAAACAGAAGTATTTTCCTCCTAAACATTCTTTATAAATATGCTAAGGGCTTTAATTCCTAAACTTGATACTATCATAACTATAACGCTTGCAATTATTACACCTAATGCAATGGATAAAAAGGACTTTCTTCGGTTCATTCCAAACAGCCATGCAGCCAGAGTTCCTGTATATGCTCCTGTTACAGGTAAGGGGACAGCAACAAACAGGGCTAATCCAAGATAACCGTACTTTTCTATTTTTTCCTCTGTCTTTCTCCTTGTACTTTTAATTATATGGTTAAAGAATAATTTGTATGGTTTTATTTTTAGGAGTATGTTGTTTATGTAATCTAAGAACAGGAAGATTAAGGGGATTATAAGAATATTCACAAGAACTAAAATCCATATTGCCCATTTTATATTATAATAAAAAGCAAGGGGTATTCCTCCCCTTATCTCTGATATTGGCAGTGCTGATAATAAGATTGCTTTTGTTAGGGGGTTTATTTTTCATCACCTTTTATATCCCTTAATTTATTCATGAGATGAGGACTCCATAGTTCCTTAATATTAATAGGACAGTCCCGGCAATCAGGGGTATTAATATGTTATCATCTGTTAATTCCTCACCGGTCTTTATTTCAATACTCTCAAAACCCATTGCACTGATGGATGCAATTAACGCATACAGGGGATTAATTATTATCGATGAGGCGAGTGTTGCTGTAATTGTCCCGTATATTGTTCCTTCAATTGTTTTTTTCTTATTCCACGGCAGTCCTTTCTTTCCGACAAGAGTTCCATAAATGTGGGATACTGAATCACCGAAACTTAATATCAATATTGAGGCAAGTGCTATATCCATTGGGAATAATTTTACAACTAATAATACCCCAATAAAAAAGGATATCATTCCTTTTCCAGGAAATCTCTTCAACTGTTCAGGTCTCTCAAATGTTTTTAATAACCAGCTTATTACTGGTATATCAGTAAATTTGCTTATCAGGGAGATTAATCCTCCAATAATAAGCAATAAGAAGAGTATTAAAGCATTGACAATCCCATAATAAATCAGGATAACAAGGACTACACCTAAAAAAATATGAAATATCTTTCTTCTGACTTCAAGGTTTATATCATCATGTTGTTGTATGCTCCCTTCCTGTCTTTTTGTTTTTTTCTTCATAACTGCCTCAAATTCCTTAAATTTTGACCTGTTCCTTATTGCGCTCTCTTATTTTTTTCTTATTCTTGTCCTATTTACCTATTTTTTCTTATTATCTCTTGATTCTTCTTTCATTTTTTCTGTTCAGCCCTGCCTTTTTGATTCCTTCCTTTATCTACGCCTAACTCCTTATCTGGAAGTATAAGTACTTTATCTTCCCACAGCACAACATTTATTCTGTCTCCTGTATTTAATCCTTTAAATTCATTAAACGCCTGTTGGTTAGAAACCACACTCTCCTGAAAGGTTTTTGGATGCATAACCCTTAAATTAGGTTTTACTCTTGTCACTATTGTTTCGTAAGCAGGGAGATTTTTTAGTTTTCTATTGTTTTCTTCAACTTGTTCTTTATTTGATTCTTTAATAATCATCTTTTTTCCAGTCAATAAGTTTATCCCGCTTAATCCGCCGGTATGTCCTTTTATTATTACTATGTTACTTTTGTTGCTAACAATATCCCCTTTTTTGAAATCAGGCACCCTCACAAGGGTGTTAACTCTGTAAATATTCTTGCTTCTCAAATTATCCCTTGAAAAGAGTTTTCTATTGTAGCTTACATAACTACCGAACAGCTCTTTAATTTTGGAAGCACTTCTCCTTATTCCCTTCATCGTTGTGATATAATAGTCCTTTCCATCTCTGACTTTTTCTGATTTTGTAATAAACGCTCCTGAACTCTTTACTTCCAATTTTATGATTCTGTCAATCTGTTTGAGCAGCTCTTTATCTTTTACATTCCTTAGTTGTAAAACTCCCTTGTAGGCCTGACTTTTCTTTTTTAAGCAGGAGGGACACACATCCTTTACAAGCGGTATTTCAAGCAAGTATTCTTCATTGTATAATCTGAATAAAATAATCAGATTGTTTTTCTCATTGCTCTGCTTCTTAATTTCTATATGATTTCTCATATTCTCTTTTAATTCACTTTCTACACTCTTTACTTTGTCTTTTAGCTTTAATGACCTTAAAATAATATCACTTAATGTATTCTCTTCTAAATAAGCCCATCTGTTTTTGTAGAAGTATCTGCCACATACAGGGCAAATTTTTAGTTTTAGGCCTTTATTTATTATTAGGTTGTCCTTTATCACTTTCCTTTTGCATTCATCACATATTATGCCCTGTTTAATCTCCTTCCCGCAAATAATGCATTTTCCCATAGTAAGTTATGATGTTTGGTTGTCCTGTTTATAAAATCTTTGCCTTTAACCCCCTGTAAATCGTAAACTTTAAATATGTGATAGTAAACCAATTTAGTATTGCATTTAACAAAATACTTTAAGCAGAATATTAAAAAGCGGAGGTCTAAAAATGAAGAATTTCTTCTCAAGTATAAGGAAAGCTTTTGTTAAAGAAGGGAAGGGTTATGATGAAGAAGAAGAGCAGGATTATGTTGAATTGGATACTTCTCTCGAGGAATCTGAAAAAGGAAAAATTATTGTTAGGACATTCAACTTAACTGATTTTACAGACATAAAACCTGTAATTGATGCTTTAAGAGAAGGAAACACAATCATCCTCTTAAATATAAGGCCTTTGAAGGACAAAGACATGATAGAAATGAAAAGAGCCATCAACAAAGTAAAGAAAACAGTTGATGCTGTTGAGGGAGACATTGCGGGTTTTGGTGACGATTATATTGTGGTCACCCCGAAACTTGCAGAGATTTACAGGGCACGTAAGAAAAAGAAGTCAAAGGAAGAAGAGGAAGAAGAAGATTACGATGAAGATGTAGAATTTGTTTAATTATTTGTTATATTCGCCTGCCAGGAGCAAACAAGTAAAGACCAGTTGGAAAATAAAGACCTGTGCTTCCACATCATAAAATTTCTCGGCCTGGCGGATATTTACTCCCACTGATTGCTCTCCACTCTGGGAAAACATAATGACTGATAAAGAATATCAGGCGTAGCTCTTTACCCAAAGTTTGCTTTGCGAAACTTCATTTCAGTAAGTATTCTTTTAGAATTTTTTACTTTGTGAATTCTTTGTTTGTATTCACTTCTTATTTATACTCTTGTCTATCTTTTCAGCACTCTTCTTTAACTCTTCCAAACTTCTCTTTAAATCGTTCTCAAGTTCGTCAATTAAATCGCTCAGGTTATCAATTCTCAGAAAATATTTTTTTCCACTGTTTATCACTATCCCTGAGTTTATGAGTTTCTTCAAATGGTGAATTATTGTAGCTCTCGTCACATTGAATTTAAAAGCGAGGTCGTCGGATGTTAATCCCCCCTTATTTTTCAAGAGTTCAACAAACATTCTATAACAGGTCTTATTCTTATCTCTCTTGCCGAACAAGCCCAGGGATTTTCCGAACCATAATAGTTCGTCATTGATATTCATATTTGAGTTTCTTCTTATCTTTAAAATCATTATTTTCTTTTCAATAATCATAGTATAAATAAAACAAAAGAAGTTTATAAATTTAATGCTTGGGATATAACAAATAACTTAGCAAATATATTTAAACAACCTGAAAATTATATTAATCTGTAAGAGGTAGACAAATTGTTAAAACATAAATCCTTTAATTTGATGCCTGAAAAGTTGCTTGATTTAATGGATAAGGAAATAAGCAGAGTAGCATATATTGATAAGTTAAGACCTGGCGGGAAGCAACATAATAAAGAACCGCTACGAGTTGATAAGTTGAGGATTCTCATCTCAATAATGTTGAGTGCCAGAACAAAGGATGAGCTTACAGAGGAGGTGGCTGAGAGATTATTCTCAAAATATTCATCAACTGACCTTTGCGGTTTGAATGAGAAAAAAATTGAATCATTAATATATCCTGTCGGTTTTTATAGGACAAAGGCGAAGCATATAAAGCAATTGTGCAGGGTAATAAAAGAAAAGTATGGATGGAAAGTTCCTGATAAGTTAGATGCACTGTTGAATCTGCCCGGTGTTGGAAGAAAGACAGCGAATCTTTTTTTATCAACTGCTTATAATAAAAACGCGATTTGTGTTGATATTCATGTTCACCGCATTTCCAATAGATTGGGACTCGTTAAGACAAAGACACCTTTTGAGACAGAAATGGCTTTGGCAAAAATATTTCCTGAAAAATTGTGGTCCAAAATTAATTCGATTTTTGTTCCTTTTGGTAAGGAGGTATGTAAGCCAATAAAGCCAAAATGCGACATATGTCCTTTAAAGTCATATTGTAATTTTTATAGAAAAAAGAATATGAGAGTATCCAGGAAAGTCAAAAAGCACAGTACTAATATCTTATAAATACCTTTGGAATCTTTTAACTTAATACAAACTTTTGGATATTTCTTTGTATTTCTTTTTATTCTTCTTTATTTAAAAGAATTTACCTAATCTCTCCTGTTCTTTGTCTTCGAGCAGTTCTTCCTTTGAATAGCCGGTGAGTTCGAGAATTTTCTCGACTACCGGGACAATCTGATTTCTTATGTAGTAATTATCGTCGTATTCATCTTCTTTGCACTTCTCAGGCAGTTCGACCCTTTCTCCAATTTTACCTTTTCCCGGTTTTACTATATAACTTATTATTGTTCCTGGTTTTACTAAAATCCCTTCCTCCTGCATTTTTTTTGCCAGGATTACATGAGGTCCTTCAGAGACATAGCTGTCTGTTGGTTTTTGAAGTTGTGTTTTCATTATTAACTTCTCCTTTGGGATTTCTTTTTTCCTGACTTTATCGATAGTGCTCTTGACATAATCAAAGGCCTTTTTCTTATCATTATCTTTGAGAATTATCTTTAATGTATTCATCTGAACCTCTTTAGCCAGGTCGCAGTAATTCCGCCTGACAAATTCGAGTCCAGTAATCTTCAGTTTACCATTTTCTTTTAGCAGTGCGTATTTCTTTTTTGCTCCGGAGTCACCTGATTTCGAACTTACGAATATACCTTTTGAATAATAATCCTGAAATTCAAGTTTCATTATACCGGGAAGCGTAGAATTTATCTTGTCAACAAAATCGAACGCGTCTTCCATCGTTCTCTCTCTAAGATTTATAAATATTGAGTCGGTGTCTGCGTATATTATTTTGAAGCCCCTCTCCTCAGCTTTCCTTATCACCTTCTGAATATAATACCTGCCGTATGCGGTTACGCTTTCAGCGCATTCAATACAATACCACCTTGCTCTTGGGAAGCCCATGTAACCATACATAGAATTTGCTATCTTCTTTAATATTTCCTGCCTCGCCTTTAAGATAGGACTCTCTTTTCCTTCTGCTTTTAACTTTCTTATTATGCTCTTTACTGTTGCTCTTCTTCTTATTAATTCTTCAATAACCTTGGGAATAAAGCCCTTCCTTTTTATGCAGAACCAATAATTTAATCCTGGGACTCTCGCGTTTACATCATCTTTACAGCAATCACAGTTTAAAGTATCCGGACTTATGTTATGACTGCTTATTATTGTTGGGTACAAACTTTTAAAGTCAAAAACAATTATTTTGTCGTAAATTCCCGGCTCCGGCTCAAATACAAATGCCCCTTCATAACTCTGACGTGCTCTTGTTACGCTCTCTTCTCTGCCTGGTTTGTTTGGTATAATCTCATTAAATTCTGAACTTCTCCTTATTAAGTAGCCCTCTACTATTTGAGAATAAGACATCCTTGAAATATCATAGAGCGGCGATTCTGTGATTTTTACGAGCTCCAAAAGCATGGGAAGTATTTTTTCTATGAGTTTATAAGCAAGTTCAGAGTCCTTTAAATTATAATAATAAAATTTGTTCATCCTGTTAAGATTATCCCATGTCTTTGAGAGTTCATTTAATTCTACATTATCCTTTTCTTCATTCAGAATCTCCTTTGAAACACTGTTCAGGTCGTATCTGTTGGTTTTTAGATTTCTTGCAATAAAGTTTCTTATGACCCTCAATAAATCAATATGTATTATCCCTTTTATCCTCGCTGTTGTTATTACACCTCTCTTTATAATTAAGTTAGAATTATCCAAGCCAATTTTAAGTTCAATGTTGTTTATTGCTGCTCTTCTTTTTATGTAAGGAAAGTCAAAATTATCGGATGAATAACCGACAATTAAGTCGGGTTTGTAATCTTCTAATATCCCTTCAAATCTCTTTAAGAGTTCACCTTCATTGTTAACAATCTCAACAAAGTTTGGTTTTTTATAGTCACTTTCAGGGTTGTCTTCTTTAAACCATGTGATGACTTTATTTATGTTCTCTCCATAGAAACTTATCATTATGATTGGATTCTTGTCAAAATTAATTTCATTCCCATATGTTTCAATGTCAACTCCGAGGATTCTTATCCTGTCAAATACTTCTGTTGATTCTTCCTGTATTTGCCTTATTTTGAAAACACGTACTTTACTGTTCTTTGATTCTTCAGTGAGTTCATTAACTTCAGCGGAGCATAAAGTCAAAGGGATTATATTACTGTCATACAGGTACTTTCTTACACTTGGAATGTCTGTTTCAAAGTGTCTGATTCCCATTTTCTCAAGTTCTTTTTTGAGCTGATTAATTTCTCTCTTGTTGTTCATAAAGAATTTGATTGCTTCGACATCTTTACCGAGGAATTTTTTGTTCTCTATCATATATTTCAACGGTGGAGTGTTCGCACTGTTTATTATTCGCATGGCGGTTTTTTCATTACCTATGGCATAAAAAGAAGGCCTGAGTTCATCAATGAGCAGAATATGTTCAGCTGGCTCATTATTTATGACCTGCCTTGCAAATATGAGTACTTCTCTCTCGTTTCTTATAGAAAAATCCAATGGGTAAAAATTTATTCTCATAGGTCTGCTGTCTATCTTAATTTAGAATATTCTCTATTTAATATGCTTGTTTAAAGTTAATTATCCCTGTAAAATCTATATCACTACTAAATATAGCTTACTTATGCTACTCTTC